>JACDHC010000222.1 GCA_013821245.1 Candidatus Nitrosopumilus sp. | reverse complement strand
GGTTTGTATACCGCACCCATTATAATGTATTATCAAGCGCAAATAATAAAGTTGATCCAACACTCATTATTTGAATGATCTACAATTACGTTTTATTTGTATATGCTTGTCTATTATATTTTCCTTATACACTATAATACTGGATTTAACCTGCTGCATCCGATTTTTCTGTCAGTTTCCTAGATTCCACGCCACAATATTTTTGATTTTAAACTTTATTTTTGTCATTGAGGATGATTTTTTTCATCGATATATTTAGATTAATAACAATAATTTTGGCTTATTTTGTGGCTTAATAAAGGTACACTGGGTTTTGCAACTCTGTTTGATATTTGGTAAAAATAAAAGAAATAATATTGTTAGTTTGCTCCAATCAGATACTCAAGGCAATGAGAAATAATGCTACAAAGAAAACCTATTGCGTAAGATATTTTTAAAATACGATTATGGCATTGGTTGTTAAAACATAGATCAAATGCATTACCGCTAAAATGTTTGTTAAGTAGGTAGTGATATGGATTGGAATTTTTTTATCTTTTACAATAAAAAAATTTTTCAATAAAGAAAAGGCATATTGTTTTTGGTTCCAACAATCAATCAAAATAGTTGATGATATGCATTTCAAAAGTATCACGTCTGATAAACCAATACCCTAATGTGTTAATAACCCTATAAAGGCAAATTACACTGTAAACATATGCAGTATAATAACGACATTGACAATAAAACTAAAATTACAAGGGTATTGGAGAGGTTGGAGCAGCAATCACGACTGGAACGGTCAGGGAAGGAAAATATCGCAAATGAAGACATGATGCTTGCAATCACAGAGGATACTGGAAAACTTCTTAACATCTTGATAACGTCTATGAATGCAAATAATGTTCTAGAGATAGGAACCTCTGTTGGTTATTCTACTTTGTGGTTTGCTCTTGCAATGTCCCAAAATGAAAATGGGGGAATAAATGATACCAAGAAAAGGATTGTAACCATAGATAATGATCCATTAAAAATCATGAGAGCTCAAAAGAATTTCAAAGACGCAGGAGTTTTGGAGATGGTTACTATGATTGAAGGTGATGCTTTGGATATTCTAGCTCGATTGTTTAAGGACTATAATGCCAATGTTAACGGCAGATGTGATTTATTTGACTTTATTTTTTTTGATGCAGACAAAGGCAATCTAACCGAATATTTTGACATGTCCCTGCCATTACTAAAAAAAGGTGGGATGATTGTAACGGACAATATTTTGTTTCCTGAGGAGTATCGGCTAACCATGTCTAAATTTGTTACGTATGTGAGAAACAATGAATCCGTCATGTCGGTGACTGTTCCTATAGGTAACGGCGAAGAAATCACCATAAAAACAAAATAGTCAAACTTTTATACGTCAATGAAAAAAAGCCTGTTTAACAAAATGACAAGATAACACCTATCGCAAAATTGTGATTTGGAAAATAACTTTCTTATTCCATTGACCATCTGGGATTCGTTTATTTCATAACCGAAAGCCATCCCATGTCTGTAGGCTTGATGTTCATTTGCCACAAAAATGCCATTATTTCACCTCTGTGATGCAACTCTTCTGCTATGACATGTAATAACACATCCTTTACATTGCATGCTCTTCTCATACCATCATTATTTGTTCTGAATACAGTTTTACCTAAATCCTCCATCTTATGATTTGAAAAATATTTATCAACTTTAGATGTTACGTTGCTATAACAAACAATAGAGTTCCAATCCCTATATTCTGAATACTGAAATGGGCTATTAGGGTCATCTTTATCTAGAATGGGATAGTCTATCCAAGAATCTTCTGTTTAGGTTATGTTCAAATGGGTATCTTTTAATGATAACCACGAGGTTTCATGATTCTGTGTCATAACATTACTTTTTAACTTTTTTATGGATACATCAAAGTAACTCTGCCTTACAATATGATAAATTGATATATTTCAATAAAATTCGAAAGCTCCAATACCCAATAGATAAGGGTAGCAATACAGAAAAATTTTTGTACTTTAATATATCATGTCATGGTTTTGCTCAAGTCTAAAAGGTGGCTTTCTGCATCCCTTAATTATTTTTTAATTGACATGGTCTGCTTATTGTTTGAGTGGCAAAAAAAACCTAAACGTGGCGCCTTTTCCATCCCTATTGTTTTCAGCCCATAACTGTCCACTATGAGCCTCTACAATGCTTTTTGAAATATACAATCCAAGCCCAGTGCCCTGAAAAGATTTCGAAACAAATTTGTTGAATAATCGGGGCAATATCTCTTTATCAATCCCTTCACCATTATCCATTATGGAAACCAAAACTCTTCCTTTGATTTCTATGATGTCGTTGGTGGTTTCTTTAGGTTCTACAGCTATGGAGATGATGCCGCCTTCCTTTTGATGGATGAATTTTATAGAGTTATTGATTAAATTTGAGATTACTCGACTTATACCGCCCTTATCTGCATACACAATCAAATTATCATTGACCAATGAATGTTCAAACTTTATGTTTTTAGAGTCTGTGTTACTTTTGTAGTTGTTGACAACATCTAGTATTATTTCCTTGATTTTGAAATACTCTTTATTTATGTTAAGCGAATTGCTCTCAATTTTGGAAACTTCCAATATGTCTTCGGACAGTTTTTTTAACCTCTGTGCATTTCTGCTTATGACCTCGAGCAATTCCTTGTCTTCAATCTCTTTTGTTTTGTTTTTAAGAATATTTGTCATGCCAAGTATTGGCTGTATGGGGGTTCTCAATTCATGGGCCGCGGTATTGATAAACTCCTTTTGCATTCTGTCATGGATTTTGAGTTGTTCATACAATTCTGTTTGTTTCCAAAGGCTCTCAAAAATGGATAAATACGATAGTACGGTGGATTTACTATTAGAATACGTAGCCAAACCGATTGCCTCCTCGGTTATTTGTTTTGTATCGTCTCTTAATTCTATCACAAGAGAATATTTATGGTCTGTTACCATAATAGAGACTTTAGTTTGCATGGAGGGCTCTATTAAACGTATTTCAATCCTTTTTGACAACAGTCCACTTTTTAAATCCCGAATGGTTTTCTTAATCGAATCATCTTCGGGCACAAGTATTTTTATGTTTATGCCCATGAATTCTGCCTTTTCTTTCAGTAATTGAATGGTACCTGCAAATTCTTGGCGGTGAAATGCATTGGCTGTGGCAAATATACCTACAATATCCTCTTTTGCCGATTTAATAAGATCATCGACCAATTTTTGAACGGTTTCA
>JACDHC010000221.1 GCA_013821245.1 Candidatus Nitrosopumilus sp. | reverse complement strand
GGTTTTATGGGTGAAGGTGGTTATGAAGTTGATCTGTTGCTAATGTCTATTGCAATTAGCTTGTTACTGTCAGGGCCAGGCCGAATATCAATAGAAAGAGACATATTAAAAAGAGAAATCTTTCCAAAAGCAAATTACAAGCAAAAGCAAGTTAATGCAAAATAACATACATTTTTATTTTTTTTTGACATAAATCTAAAAGATATCAATTAGTCTAATGCAGTTTAATCATCTTTTGTTAAAGATGTTATCAAAATCAAGCCCCAACAAGTTTGACATTATCCCTAAATAGCAAATATTTCCATCAACTATTTCATTAATAATGCTTTTGTAAAATCTAAATATGCCTTTGATAAGGGTTTCTCAAAAAATCATAAAATAATTTGAACACAAAAAACACATTTAATCGCAATTTTATCCAGTTTGGGTTAAAGGCATATCCGATGCAGCCGAATTGGCCGATAAAGAGGTAAAAGATGCATACAAGAAAGAGGAAAGAGAAAACAGATGTGTCTTAGAGCACAAGGCAAAATGGTGTATGCAGATCGGGAATCGTACAGATGATGGCGCGGCTATATATTCTGACATTATCATCTATTTTTCAATGGCACAGGAACAAGAAAGAATTACCAATCAAAGGGCAAATGCCACAAGTCAAGTGACCCATAAGAAAGATTTATTGAAAAAAGTCTATCTATGTTTTTCTTATTTTTTTGTTTGTCTTATGGATAGCAGGCATAAACATCAAGATAAAAGTTAAAAAAACCAGACTATTCCAAGACCGCAACAACATCATTTCTAGAAATACTCTGACCCTCCTTTACCTTTAATTCTTTGATAATGCCATCTCTAGGGGACTTTATTGCTACCTGCATTTTCATGGATTCCAAAACTACAATGTTATCGCCTTTTTTTACAGAATCGCCCCTGTTTATTGAAATAGATATCACCCTTCCCGGAATTTGACTTGAAATGGAATTCAGAGATGAACCACCTCCACCTCCACCTCGGCCAGCTGCCTTTTCTATGATTTCGGCCAACTTTGAGTGTTTTTTTAATGTTAACGGGTTTCCGTTTAACAAAATCTTTAAATCAGTACTTGTAGACTCAAGCACCCTTATTTCATAAAAAGAGTTATCAAAGATAAACTCAAGGAAATTACTTTTAAAATTAATTAATTTAAGCTCATACTTTTTGTCATCAATTCTTAAAATTAAATTATTGTTTTTATCAAACTCAACAATTTCGCCATGAAAAATTGTTTTGATATCGTCAGATTTAATTTCCATTAGTAAGTTACCCCACCAAATTTCCAGTTGCTCATATTTGCATTATTAAGGTTTTTTCTAGCAGCGTTGGTAAAAGTAGAAGATGGAGCAGAAGTAGAGGACTCACTTTTTATGTTGCCTTTTATGTATTCAGAATAGAGCACGACGGCAGCTACCCCAGGCAAAATTTTCGTTTTGTCATTGAATTTATTTTTTATCTCGCTATTCATTTTATCTATTATCGAAAATCGGTCAAGATAATCGGTAGAAAGTTCACCATTAATGAAATAGCTATCGTTCATTATGGTCTTGTACAATGGAATAGTAGTATTTATCCCGTCAATTATAAATTCATCCAAAGCATTACGCATTCTCCTTCTAGACTCATCAAACGTAGACCCCCATGTTATCAGCTTGGCTACCAGGGAATCATAGAATCCGGATACAGTGCACCCCGGATAAAGGTAAGTGTCAACCCTTACACCAGGTCCATATGGTAAATTACAATAGGGTACTTTTCCGTTGGAGGGAGCAAACTCATAAAGTGGATCTTCTGCATTTATTCTGCATTCTATAGCGCAACCATTTAACCTTAAATCTTCTTGTTTAAACGGTAATTCCTCCTCGTTTGCAACTGAGATCTGAAGTTTTACTAGATCTGTTCCTGTAACCAATTCTGTTACAGGATGTTCAACTTGCAGCCTAGAGTTTATCTCTATAAAGTAAAAATTTCCATGAGGGTCACATAGAAATTCAGCAGTTCCAGCATTCAAATAATCAACTGCTATGGCAGCTTTTTTTGCTATTTCCCCCACCTCGTTTCTTTTTTCGGTTGTCATTACTGGGGATGGCGACATTTCAATTAGTTTCTGGTGTCTTCGCTGGATTGAGCACTCTCTTTCGAATAGGTGTCTAGTGTTGCCACTCAAATCGCGGATTAGCTGAAATTCTATATGCCTGATTTTCTCCAGAAACTTTTCAACAAAAAGTGCAGATTTACCAAATGCGGCCCTTGATTCTGCAGAGGCCATCTCAAATTCCTGCCTCAACTCTTGTTCGTTCTTAGCGAGTCTGATTCCTCTGCCACCCCCACCAAATGCAGATTTTAATAAAATAGGATACTTTGCCTCTGTTGCAATTTCTACAGCCTCCTCCACATCTTCGACAACACCGTCACTTCCCGGTACTGTAGGGACACCGGCTTTTTTCATAATTTCTTTGCATTTCATTTTGTCACCTGTTAATTCCATTGCATGGCTTTTAGGGCCTATGAATATGATATTATTTTTTTCGCATAACTCTGCAAATGTTTCATTCTCAGAAAGAAAACCATATCCAGGATGAATTGCATCCACACCAGCTGAAATTGCAATTTCAATAATTTTGTTCATATTTAGATAACTTTGAGCAGGGGAGGCAGGTCCAACATGATATGTTTCGTCCGATCTTTTTACATGTATGGAGCTTGCATCCTCGTCTGAGAATATTGATACAGATTTAATTTCCATTTCCTTGCATGCCCTTATTACACGTAAAGCAATTTCGCCTCTATTTGCAATCAATATGCTATTAATTCGTTTAGACAAATCAAATCAACCCCTTTTACCTATAGGTTTATGTTCCCATGTTTTTTCCATGGACGATTTTCTTTTTTGCTAGACAATACATTCAAGGCATTTATAATCATAGGACGTGTTTCCATTGGATCTATAACTAAATCGATTGTCCCCCTTTCCGCAGCAATATACGGGTTTGCGAATTTATTTCGATACTCTTTAGCAAGGTTTTTCTTTATCTCTACTGCATCTGGAGAATTTTTAAGGTTTTTTCTATGCATAATGGTGATTGCAGCCTCAGGTCCCAAAACAGCAATTTCAGCTGTGGGCCAAGCATAATTAACATCGGTGCCTAAATTCTTGCTACCCATGGCAATATATGCGCCACCATATGCTTTGCCTATAATGCACGTTATTTTGGGAACTGTTGCCTCACAATAGGCAAACAGCAACTTACTAC
>JACDHC010000001.1 GCA_013821245.1 Candidatus Nitrosopumilus sp. | reverse complement strand
TCGATATCTCCTACGGATTGCGCATAAATTGATTGTTTGTCTGCAATTGATATCAACCCTGACAATAGTACAGTTGTAAGTAGAATTGTTTTCAGTGATTTTATATTGAAATACATTAGTTTCAATTAACTATGACAAAGTATGCGTATATTTGGGATTCATAGCAAAAATCTATAAAACTTGTTATAAAGAAAATAGCCATATTGAGTTACCTATAGGTTTATAGTAAAATTGCGCTAGTTATCAAATTACATAACATAATATAGGTAACATTACAATAAATACAAATACAGTTCAATTACCCTTTTTGAAAAATTATGTTTGAAATGGGTATCCACTAAATATTGGATGAGTGTTTTTCAGTTGTTTTGGTGGGGGATATTGTAATTTTCATCGGAATCTTTATTTTGACTGATTTGTTGTTGATGCTCAGGTTTCATTATCCATAACTGCCCTTTTCCTCTATCATAGGTTTATGATGTTATAAATCTATTTTTTTTAGGCTAGAAGCATTCTGTATGACCATAAATACAGTGGAGGGAATGGGATTTGAACCCATGACCACCTGCGTGTAAGGCAGGTATCCTAACCAGTCTAGACAACCCCTCCAAAAAATATTTAAAATTGTAATGATCTAATGTTATTAAACGTTTGTTTTAATCTTTAAAAATACAGTCCAGTCGACTTTGATTATCCAATTATGGTGAAGATGACGATGACGCACGTCGTGTCGACATTTTACCACTTGGCTAAACATCTGCATACAGTGAAAATTCATGGGGATGGGGTCTTATTGTTACATCCACGTGATCCTTTACTTCTTGCAGAATTATTGAATCAATAATATCGTCATCAAAAATTGGCTTTAGAAATTCCCTGTCATTGCTTAGCTCTTCATATGCTTCACGGAGGGTTGCAGGTAACTGTCTTATTCCAAGCTCCATTCTGCGCTGTGGAGTCATTTTAAAGATGTCCTCGTCTATTGGATCTGGAATTGAGATCTTTTTCTTTATTCCATCCAATCCCGCAGAAATAATTGCAGAAAAGGCCAAATAAGGATTGCAGGAAGGGTCTGGGGCCCTGAATTCTATTCTTTTCATATGGGCAAATCTTTCTCCCCTATAATGGGCCGCATTTCTAATAATTGCTGATCTGTTACCGGTGCTCCATGCAATATACACAGGTGCCTCATACCCTGGCACTAGCCTTCGGTATGAGTTGGTGGTGGGAGCAACTATTGCTGCCAGCGCTGCCGCGTGGGTTAAAATGCCTGCAGCAAAGTACCTTGCTGTTTGGGACATCTCTGCATAGGGGTCATTGATGTCAAAAAACAAATTGTTGTCTTTATCCCACAAGCTAACATTAACATGCATACCAGAACCATTGTCTAGGGCTATGGGTTTTGGCATCATGGTCGCAATCATGCCATGTTTTTTTGCAATGTTTTTCACAATGTATTTGTAGCTTTGAACAGAGTCTGCGGCATTCACTAAAGTATCAAATCTTATGTCGATTTCACATTGTCCTGCAGTTGCAACTTCATGATGGTGCGCATCACAAATTATTCCAAAATCATTGCTGAGCACATCAACACATTCGTTTCTGTATTCCATTAGGGTGTCACCTGGTGCGCTGGGAAGGTATCCTTCCTTTAGCCTTAACGCATACCCGACGCCTTCGGTGGACCATGGGGCCTCCTTGGATATTATGTTGTAGCTTTGGGATCTATATGGCGTCATTGTGTTCACTTCTAACTTGTCAAAAACAAAAAACTCTACTTCTGGACCCCAAAAGGAGTTATGGTATCCCTGTTGCCTTACGTATTCTTGCGCCCTTTTGGCTATGCCTCTTGGGTCTTTTTTGTACTGTTGATTTGTTTTTCCACCGGCCAATATGTCGCATATAAGCCTGGCTGTCTTGTCTTTTAATATCCATGGGATAATGGCATAGGTTGAGGGGTCTGGCCTTATAATAAGATCCGATTCGTGTATCTTGGTGAATCCCCTTATTGAGGAGCCATCTAGTTTCGGTAGCCCGTATTCAAAATCCTCTATGTTAAACATGTTTGCCGCCATTGTTGTGTGATGGAATCTACCTGTTAATCCTGTAAACTGTAGGTCTAAAAACTTAATTTCTTCATCCTTTAATTTTTTCATTGCTTGTTCCGTAGTTAAATTCAAAGACTCAATCTTTCCATCTATAACTTTATAAGGCAATTGAAATATTCAATATAATAAAATAAAAACTTCTAATTAAGCTTATCATGTTAAAATTATAGGTCAAATTGGGTTCTGATAATCAAAATAGTTTTATAAGTATTGAGGAGGTTTTCAATACCTTAAAAAAAGAAATTCAGCTTAACACCGGTCCGCAATCCCTTCCGCCTGATTTTTATCAAAACATTGCTAACATGATCTCAAAGCTAAAAAAAAGTGATGGTGATGATTATGCCGAAAAAGAACCCGAAGGGGCAAATGACACAGTTTTAAAAAAAGAAAAAATTGGTGACAAAATATCTGATCAAATTAAAAATGACTTATTGGATTTGTTAGTCAAGTCGGTTACGTTGTTGTTTGTCTATAGGTATAAAAAAACTATTGATGTTGGCAAAACACAAGAAACTTTTGACTACTCTAACCTAACAGATGAGGAAAAATATGTTTTTCATGGTGACAGGGAAAGAGACCACAGAATCAATATTATTTTAAATACATTGTTTGAGGGAAAACCCAAAACACTGGAAAAAATAGTCTCTGCAATCAACCAAAATTTTATTGTTTTGAGGTTTTTGGATTCCATGGAGCAATTTGTGGGTGTCAACATGAACAAATACGGGCCATTTAAAAAGGATGATGTTGCAATTTTACCTTTTGAGAATGCCAGGTCAATTATTGAAAACAATAAGGCAATTGAAATCAATATGATAAATTAGCTTTTAGTGTTAATGACCAAAGAGTTGTTCTGATGGATTTATCTCTTTTTATTTTGTATGTTCTGTTTGTAGGCCGAGATAAGATAATCTTTCTTTATTTGTCTTTTACTTTATGCTTTATGTAATGCTCCGATAATTTTTCTGAATAACAAGCGCCACATAGATATTCTGAAATATTCCATTGTGGCATGGCAGCGTATTTAAAACCTTTAATTTCTTTACAGCATATTCCGCATTTAATTTGGCCTCCTCTGCCTATTCCCATTCTCTCGTAGCAATTAAAATTATCTGAAATAAAAATTATGGCATTTTCCTTGATTGCTAACATTGTAAATTTTTTATTTAGCGTGCTCTTTAGGTAGATAAAATAAATAAACTTGGTTTTTTTGTGTAATCTTTTTTTGCATTCATAAAAGAAATTAATAGGGGTTTTTTTATAGAATGGATGTCACTATGGAATATGACAAAACCGATAAAAGATTTTTTCTGGCAATTATGGTAATAGCAGGCATTACAGGTGTGGTTGCATATTTTCTTTTCTCAGCGGCTAGCCCGCATGTGGGATTACAAAACTCTATATACAGACTAGAACTGCCACCCGAAAGCGAAGCAGGTGCAGCAACAGAAACACCAGCCGAAACTGAAGCTATAGATGAGTCTCAGTTTGCAAATAAGGTTTCAATAAGCATGCCGGTAGGTGCCTCTGTCCAAGGAAACCCTGACTATGGGCCGGACCCTGCTACTGCCACTAGCGATGCCTTGGTTACCTGGGTAAATGAAGATACAGCTCCTCATTCTGCCACTAGTGGGACAGGACCCGCAGACCCTGAAAGTGGAAAACTTTTTGATTCGGGCCTCCTAATCTCAAATAACAAATTTAGCATACCTGCTGAAAAATTAGGGCAAGGCGAAGTGTCCTACTACTGTACAGTTCACCCGTATATGGTTGGAAAGATAACCGTTTCCTAACCATATAAAAATTATATTTACTGGAACATTTTTATATGCTTTTATTAAAATACATACCAGTAATTGAAATTTTTGCAATTTTAACAATGATACTTTATAAAATTTTTAATTATAACAGTGTTATCTTGACGAATATTTATATAATGTTCTATTATATAAAAATTTATGTCATTTCTAAATATTAAAGATCTGCATGTCAATATAGAAGATAAACAAATCCTTAACGGGGTTAACTTGGATGTTAATAAAGGCGAAGTACATGCCATAATGGGCCTGAACGGCTCAGGAAAAAGCACACTAGCCAATGTTTTATTGGGTCATCCCCGATATTCAATTATATCCGGAGACATTTTGGTCAATAATGAAAGTATTCTCCAGTTAAGCACTGACGCACGTGCAAAAAAGGGTTTATTTTTGGGTTTTCAATACCCTACTGAGGTATCTGGTGTTGGTTATAGTCATTTTTTGCGCAATGCGTATAATTTGTTGACCAAAAGCCTCGCTGACGAGCAAAAAAACCGGGAAGTTTTTTTAACCGTAAGGGAGTTCCATGAATACTTAAAAAAAAACCTTGATAACGTTGGACTTGATCCAAGCTTTTTAAGCAGGTACCTAAATGAGGGTTTTTCAGGAGGGGAAAAAAAGAGATCTGAGGTAATGCAAATGCTTGTGTTGAGGCCAAATCTTGCAATTCTTGATGAACCTGATTCTGGACTGGATATTGATGCTGTAAAGGCAGTTGCAGAAGCCATCAATAAATTGATTGAGATGGGGGCTGGTGTAATTGTTATTACCCATTACGCAAGAATATTGAGGTTTCTTACAAAATTGGATAAAATTCATGTAATGTCAAAAGGTAAAATCATTAAAACTGCTGGAAGAGAACTTTCTGAAGAATTAGAGGTAAAAGGTTATTCATGGTTAGGTTTGGCTGAAGATTCAAACTAAATTCATCCGTTAAAACTATTTATTGATTTTAATTTCTCATTAAAACCATGGTGAATGCAGGCAATGTTAACTTTGATATGGATGATAAAACAAACAGCAACAACAACAACAATTTAAAAACAGATGCCGATAACAATTCTGATAATATTGTAAATACGGATAATGCTTATGATACCATAAAAATAAATGATAAAAAGGAATCCGAGGAAAGAGAAAAAAGAGCAATCAATAACCCTGCCAATCATGCAAGCAACAACAATTCCATAAATGGTCAAATCAAAGAAAACAAATTTGAAAAAAAATTTTTCAATTTTACCTTTTTTAAAGTTGATCCTAAATGGCGGTGGTTAAATGAGATAGGTAAAGACGAGTCATCCATAGAATTTCTTGAATTATTGCGAGCTGCTAACACGAAAATGAAAGTTAGAACCTATTCTACAGTTGGATTGAGACATGATTGCGAATTTTTGATATTGACAATTTCACCATCTTTAGAAAATATTCAAGTTTTTACGTCAAAGATATATTCAACCATTCTGGGAAAATATGTTGAACCGGTCAATACCTTTCTTTCATTGACAAGAAAATCAACTTACTCTAATCAAGTCAGGCTGGGCTTTGAACGTGATGATGAGGGTGATGCTCCATTAAAATATTTGGTGGTTTATCCGTTTATTAAATCCCGGGAATGGTATCTTTTACCGTTAGAAACAAGAAAACAAATGATGGATGAGCATATAAAAGTTGGAAGAAAATACCCTGACATAAGGCTCAATACCACCTATTCCTTTGGGATTGGAGATCAGGATTTTATGTTAGCTTTTGAAACTGAGGATCTTTCAAGTTTCCAAGATCTGATAATGGAACTACGTGAGACACAAGTTAGCCGATATATCCTAAAAGACTTGCCAATGATACCATGTGTTTCAAAGAAAATGGATGAAATAATAAAGAGTTTAGGATAAAGCAAGCCAAAAAAAAACATCAAGCAAAATTAAAAATATTTATAAAAACATTTGTCCTATCTTTATTTGTTGTTTTACAGGTTATATCCTTTTATGTCATTTGTGGATTCTTTATACTTTGAGAAATTTTCATCATACGATTTGGCTTGCCAAACAAATTCACCAACTGCTGCTAATGCTGCTGCTTCTGCGCAGGCTGCCGCTGAACCATCATTGCATGGCACATCATTTTCCTCTCAATTTCAATCATCATCATCGTCATCATCACCAATTGATAGTGAACTATCGTACTCTGACAAAAAACCTGAATCCACTTCAATTCCCGTCGCAGCATTGAAAGAATGGGCTATTGTGTGTAAAGCGGCAGAAGAAGGGAAACAAGTTTTATTGTTTAGGAAGGGTGGCATTATGGAATACCGCAACGGCTTTGAACTTAAACATAAAAACTTTTTTCTTTTTCCGACCTTTGAGCATCAATCTATGGATTCAATTCGAAATGAATATAAGGAAAAACTAAAAAATTTAGATAAGCCGGTTCATACTGCCACATATAAGAATACCCGTTCCAATTCATCAATCAAAAACAATTCTGATCAAGCACAAAATGTTACAAATATTGATTTGTTTGTTGAGATAACTTATTTTAGTGAAATCAATGATATAAACAAATTAGAAAAACTGGAAAAGTTCCATATTTGGAATGATGAGTATGTGAAAATGAGGTTTAATTACAATCCTAAAAAACCTCTCTATCTGATACTATTGAGGACCTACAAATTAAATGATACAATAAAGATTAACAATAAACCTGAATGGTCTGGTTGCAAATCTTGGATCCAACTTGATCTAAAAGATAAAGCATTGGAAAACTGTTTTAAAAACAATTCCACTCCTGATTTTGAATATTTAAAATCAATCAGTAAGCCTTGTATAGACGATATTACTTTTAATGACTTAACTAAAGAATTGAGGGATATTGTTTAATGAAATATCGAAATCTAGGTAATAGTGGGATCAAAGTCAGTGAAATTGGCTTTGGGACATGGACTTTAGGTTTGGATTGGTGGGGAAAAAAACTTGAAGAGGAAGAATCCATAAAACTGTTAAAGCATGCTTATGATATTGGAATAAACTTTTTTGAAACTGCTGATATGTATGGAAAGGGTAAAAGTGAAAAAATATTATCAAAAGCATTTAAAAATATGCGTAACGATGTAATCTATTCTACTAAATGGGGTTATGACATGTACAATGCAGAACAAATAGGACATAATGAAATTCCACAAAAACATAATACCGATTTCTTAAGTTTCGCATTGACTGAAAGCATGAAGAGATTGGAGACTGATTTCATAGATGTTTATAGTTTACATAATCCAAGAATGGATGCAATAAAAAATGATCTGTTATTTAATGAATTGGATAATCTTGTGAATTCTGGAAAAATCAAAAGTCATGGTGTTGCTTTAGGTCCGGCAATAGGTTGGAAAGATGAAGGACTCTATGCTATTGAGAACAGAAATATAGTTAGTTTACAAACTGTTTACAATATTTTAGAACAAGATCCGGGACGTGAATTTTTGGGTGCTATTGATAAAAAAAACAGAGCAGTGGGATTAATGGTAAGAGTGCCCGATGCTTCTGGTATTTTAACTGGTAAAGTAAATGAAAACACCGTAATGGGTAAGAATGACCATAGAAGCGTAAGGAAAAAAGAATGGATTATCCAATCAATGAAAAAAATAGAAAAACTTAGGCCAATTGCTGATTCTCATGGATGGGATATCACTGAAATAGCTGTCAAATATATCTTATCACAAGAACAAATATCTGTTGTGTTGCCTACTGTTACCACCATTGATGAAATAGATACATTTGCCCAGCTATCTGACGGAAACTACTTGAATGCAATTGAGAAAAAGCAAATAGAACAGATGTATGAGAATAATTTCTATCTTCCTGACTTGATAGCTTGATGTTTTTTATACTGTTGAGTATTGAAAAATGCCTCTAATGGAAAGCCCAAAAGTCAAGTTCAGGTATAGATATAAAAACATTAAATTTTTATATATTACTCAAAGTATTTGACGCGTTCTTTTTTAAATTCCCTTGAACTAAATAATATTCGATAATTTTTAATTCCAATTACTGTTGAAATTTCTTTAGCTATTTTTTCAGCGGCTTCTATTGTTCGTGAGTGGATCATACTAAAAAGATTGAACTCCCAATCAGGGTAAACCGGACGTCTATAACAGTGACTCACCTGGGGAAATGACGCAATTTTCATACCTTTTTCGTCTATGTTTTCTTCTTCTGGAATTTTCCAAACTATCATTCCATTTGCTGTGAAGCCTGCTTGCCTGTGTCTTAGTATGGCTGCAAATCTTCTCATTATCCCAATACCTTCATATTCGTTAATTTTGCCAAAAAGTTCTGATGAGGTTATTCCCAAATTTTCGGAAATTGATTTGAAAGGCTCTTTTGTTATTTCAATGTCTTTTTGTAATTGCCTTATATACTCTCTGTCTCTTTCAGTTAGTTTTTCGCTTTTTGTTTCCAAGTTTTTAACTTTATCGTTTGGTGTAGGCTTTTCAGGATCGTTATTAACCATGTCCAATTTTACACCAATTTTATACATTTTTAATGTAGGCAGGACTCGATATTTTAAAACCCCGTCTAAAGCTGCCATTTTGTCAAGATCCGCTTTCATGTCTCCATCAGGAGGAACAGCAAGTGTAAACCATATGTTATATTCATGATTTCTTTCGTAATTGTGACTTACCCCCGGATGCTTATTTATCTCGTTTGCCACATCATCTATTTTGTTTTTATCAACTGCGAAGGCTACCAATGCGCTTTTGTACCCTAGTTTTCTGGTATCGAATATTGCACTTATCTGCCTAATTATACCGATGTCTTTTAACTTTTGTATTCGCTGTATTATTTCTTCTTCTGTTATATGATATTTATTTACTAATTCTAAAAAAGGTCGATCAACTAATGGAAATGTCCATTGAATGTCATTTAGTATTTGTTTGTCTATATTATCTAGTTCATGAATTAGCATAAATAATATATTTAAATTGCTTTTGATTAATTAATAAAAATGTATCTTTAGTTTTAAGTTTACATAACAATATTTCAAATGTTTTTTCTGAATTGTGATTTGTGACATACAAGTTTAAAAGAGGTTATATTTTTAATAAAACTACAGGAGGGGCTATCGTCTAGCTTGGTAGGATACCATCCACATTCGTGGGTATAAGCCCGGGGCGCTGGCGGTCGAGGGTTCGAGTCCCTCTGGCCCCATAACCAAATCTCACAATATGGATATTCCAGATTCTAGCATAATATTCTATTTCTTAATGCTATCTTGATAAAACAAATGGTGTTGTTTGCTGCTAATGTTTTTTAGACTAATTCTTGGTTAACAATGGTAAGAGGAACCTGTCCACGCGCAACTCTCTCTATGTTTATCGCTATTATTTTTGTTATCGACTCAATTGCTTCTGTTGTCCATCCCGCAACGTGTGGGGTTAGAATAAAATTATCAAGTTTTAGTATCTTATCATTGGGGTCTGCAGGTTCATTCCAGTATACATCAAATGCAGCCCCAGCTATTTCCTTATTGGTCAAGGCCAAATAAAGCGCATCCTCGTTAACTATGTGAGCTCTGGCTACGTTTATCAAATATGCCGAGGCCTTCATCAATTTCAATTCGTTTGAGCCAATCATGTCCTGTGTTTCATTATTGAGGGGGGTATGGATGGAAACTATGTCTGCTTTAGATAATATGTCGTGAAGTTTATCTGTGCCGTTTATACTATCAACAAAGTATTTTTTGTTGCTTCCCTCTGTTTTTGTAAAAGGATTCTTTGTTATTGCGTCTACTTGCATGCCAAATGCTTTTGCTCTCTTTGCTACTTCTATTCCTGTAACCCCTAAACCAATAATTGCAAGGGTTTTACCGTGTACCTCTACAGTGGGAGAGCCCTTTGTCTTTGTAGTGGATGTGCTTGAAAGGCTACCGCCTTTATTTGCCCCGCTTTTAATGTTCTTCGCTAGGTATAGAATAAGAAATAGGGCGTGTTCGGCTACGGAGATTGCATTGGCCATGGGAACATTTGCCACATAAATTCCTCTTTTTGTACATTCTTTTACATCAATACCATCTACCCCAATTCCGGATTGCTGTACTAATTTCAATTCCGGACATGAGTCTAAAATTGATTTATTTATGCTATTAAAACCATTTACAATGATATTGGCGCCAACAAGCTGTGGCTCAAGTGGCTTTTTATAATCTACAAATTCTATACTTAGACCCATTCTTTTTATCTGTTTATCTAAAAACTCCATGAATACATTATTTTGTATTAAACCCTTTATTTTCACAATGTAGATTATTACTTTCTTATGTTTTTGTTTATCTGTTATGTAATTATTATGATGATATGATGTATACTTTCCAAGTAACTATATTAACAATACACTTTAGTGTCTTCCTGTTGGATTGAAAAATTTACTATCCTAAATGAACTGTTTATTTTAATTTAGATGATTAATAGCAATAAAAAAATTTCTTAATTTTGCCCTTAATTATAAATTATGTCTCTATTACACATTATTGAAATGTTTTTCTTTCTTTAAACGTATCTGATAATTAATTTTCATTTGTTATTTTGAAAAAATGTTTTTTGGTTTAATAAAAACCAATTTGTGCTGTGATATTAGGATATCCCAATTGACAAATATTACAAATAATGTCATAGCAATACCTGCTATATCAACTAAAATTGTAAAGGTAATATCATTTTTAAATAGCTCACTAAAGGAGTTAAAGAAATACCTGGAAACATGAATCATCATTAAATATACAATAAACCGACCAAGCCAAAACCCTATAATTATGCCAATCGATTTGGCTTTCATGATACCGTAGGATATGAATAACATGTTACTAGGAAGAGGAGTTAGGGCAAAAATCATAGTTCCTAAAAAATAACCATATTTGGTTTTCTCTAAATACCTTTTTAATCTATCTAGGCTACTTTTTCGGGTTTCATTAATAAACTTCCTGCCAAATGAACTAAATTGAAATAAAACCAGTCGTCCACCAATAGCTGCAGAAGCACCTAGGATTGATAGAATAACAGGATCTAGAGATGGATTTATCATATAAGCAGCTACTACTACCATCCATGTAGGAGGAGTTAGAATTGGAATAACACTTAGTAAAAATATTACTAATGCACTAAGTAAATAAGAATATTCGGGAAAGGAAATGAAGTAATTGAATATATCCAATCTACAAATTAAAAAATATCAAAGGCATATTTAATCATTGGAATTTATTATATTTGTTCAATCAGCATTAAAAAACCTCAATGAATAAAATCCATAAAAAATATGGCATAACCAAGAATGAGTAAATAGGATGATACCCTGATTTTCCAAACCCTATTAATTATTTATAGAGTTATTTTATCTACAGTTTATTAGTCATTGATGTGATGGAAAAATAGCAGAAGCAGCCCATCAAAATTATGAAAAATAACTATATCCATACAAGCATTGAACTAAATATTTATTTATTTAAATGATATCTATGTCTTAAAAAACAATAAATTTGATAATTCCTAAACTGATATATCCTTTTGACCAATAACTTTTTTTGGAATGACTTTAATTAGTAATTCTCCATCAAAGGCATTTCTTTTCCCATACTCATTTGATAATTCCTTTCCCATGTATCTTTCCGCGATTTTTGTAGTCCATACTAAAAGATTGTCTGATTCAGAAATTATTTCTGCAATCCCGTCAATAATAACGAAAGAAAAAGGAGGCACCTGATCATCAACACAAAAACTGATTCTTGAGTCACGCAGTAAATTCTTTCCTTTCACCGATTTAGAATATGTTGTAAAGGTAACGTAGTTATCCTCATCCAATATATACCAAATTGGAGTTATATGGGGTGAACCATCTTTATTTATTGTACTTACCTTACCTGTAAATGTTCCCTCCACAAGAAATTCTATAATCTCTTCCTGGCTCATTTTTTCCATTGTTCATAGTGTGAATAATAGTACTTTATTAGTTTAAAAAGCTGTCAAATATGAAATAATGATATTGGTTTGCTTATTTATTTCACTGCTTCAAAATAAACAATTTATTGTAGGTATAACATTTATCGGTATACACTGTTTTGGTGCAACAAATTCTTTTGAATAATCGATATAGTGAATAATAAAAATAAAAAAAGTGAATCGTTAATTAAAATTTCATGTAAATAAGTGAATTAAAATACTTTTTATAACTATTGAATAAACCATTTGTGTTGGATAAAGTTTCTAGAATATTAGTGGGAGTAGATGGATCGGAATCATCATTCCATGCGGCAAATTATGCAACAGATATATCCGTAAAATTCAATTCCGAATTAATTCTTTTATCGATTGTTCCCTCTAAGATTCACCATGGTGATTCATCAGGAGTATTTGGTATGGTTTCACATTCCTATCTGGATAGTTATAAAAAGGAGGCAGAAAAATGGTTCAATGAAATTATCAAATACCTTAAGCAACATCAAGAGCCATATGAGATTGATAAAAAAATAAAAACTGATGTAATAACTACACCATTTTCAATTGCTGCATCAGTTTTGAATTATGCCGAAGAAAAAGATGTTGATCTGATAGTAATTGGTACAAGAGGTAACTCTGGACTCAAAAAAATGTTACTTGGCAGTGTAGCTTCGGACATAGTTGTATATTCATATTGCCCTGTGCTAGTTATCAAATAATATGGGGTAAATGCCTTGTCTCAAGAACAATTTGTTGTTGTTGTTTATACTTAAAGAGATTAAAAGATGTAAAATACTTTTAACACAGCAATAATACAATTTTTGGACATTCAAATATCACAACCAATATTATTCATATGCTGATAAAATATTAAAATGGCTTTACTAATGCATTCCGATGTTTTCAAATAAGATAAATGTTATTGGCATTTGAATGGCCAACAAGTTATACAAAAACTCAGAAAGAAAATAATCAATTAGTATTATTCCTTTTGGCAAATATCTATTACAATATTCTGCATATGTAATTAAAATACTATGGTATCATTTAACAATCTATTAAAATTCATTTTGATGCTGTTGGTTAATTAATAATTAGCCCATATGGCAATTTTTAGATTCATCTTTCAGATTTATTTTTCCTTAACCTGTTTCGTATTGGCTATGATGTCCAAACCAATTAATCTTATTATAAATTGTATAAATAAATTAAAAAATTTACTAAAAATAAAAAGAAATATACTACAACACCAAAGGAATTGTATTAATAACAATAAAATACATTATAATGAAAATATATAAGTATTAGGTTAATCTAATAATACCATGCATGTGTTCGATACTAGTATAGTGGAACATATAGAAATGAAAATGGTTCGTCCTTCTCAATTTTCTATTAGAGACAAATTCAGTGATCAACAGGAATTCGAATCTCTTACTTCAAGTATCAAAGAGCATGGATTGCTCCAACCAATACTTATTAGACCTTATCAAAGTAGTTTTGAGATAGTCGCAGGCCACCGAAGGTTTCATGCGTGTAAATCCCTTCGTTGGCGTCATATACCCAGTAAGATAAGAGAATTAAGCGACAAACAGGCCTTCGAAATTCAAATCACAGAAAATATACAAAGAAAGTCTATGAGTGCCTTGGAAGAAGCCGAGGCATTTAGAAAATACGTTCAAGATCTGGGTTGGGGTGGTGTTACAGAATTATCTAAGAAGATCGGCAAGAGTGAAGAATATGTTTCACATAGAATTCAGCTTTTAAAACTCCCACAGGACATTAAAGAAAAAATAATGCTAAATAAGATAAGTGTTAGCCAGGCATTAGAATTAACAAATCTATCACATGAAAATATTGTTCAATTTACCAATCATATTATAGAAAATGATTTGACAATAAGACAAATCAGGGAAGTTAAAACCGTCTATTCAAAAGAAAAAATTGCTTTAGATGACAAAATGATACAAGACATCTTCAACCTTAAAAGTGCAAAAACATTAAAAATCACAAAAAAAACTTCGCTTGCCCTGAAAATTACCCTTGCTAGACTAGATAGCATAATAGAGGAGGTTCAGTTAACTTTTGAGCCCACACAAAGTACTGATATAATCAGCTTTTTGATGGAATTGAGACTTAAAATTCATTCATTAATAGACGATACTATTAGATTCAAAAATTTGAAAATATCTAAAACTCAAAAATGCTTAAAATAATGGAGATTTCATTCTTTAATTAATGGACTAAAAGTTTAAATCTTTTCTCTGTTGATTTCGTTGTTTTTAGCTTGTTGGAACCATTCACCCAGAAACTTTGTGTATTCTTTACTGGTATATGAAAACGCATTGGAATTGGGTCCCTTTGTAGGGTAAAAGTCATAAACCTCAAAACTCTGGATAATATCTCCAAATAGATTTCTATACATATCGCTTTCTTCATCAGCGTTTTCTGTTGATGAGGCGAGCAGAATTGTAACCCAGTCATACCCACCTCTTATCCGACCTGAAAACAATACAAATGGCGCGTCACCTGAAAACTTTTCTAAAACTCTTATCCTGGTTGTTAGGTGTTGAGATGACCTAAATGTTACCAATACTACTCTAATTATATTAAGTTTAACTTTGTTAGTATCAATAGAGATGGTGTATGCTGATATCACTTTTTCATCCTCTAGTGTTTTTATTCGAGTATCTATTTCATCTGGATTCAGATTATACCCGTAGCCTTTTAAATATTCTCTTGTTTCGTTTAAATCTTGTTTTGAGTTTTTGCATAATGCTGAGAGAATTATTTCATCTATGGCATCTAGCATCGATTTAACAATGTGAAATAATTATATCTTTATTTGTGGTATGGAAGCCTATAAATAAGTATTTATTTTATTTTGTAATTGCAAGAGTGTTGCCTGTCCTTTCTAATTTTTAAATTAATCATTAATTGTAAATCAAAGATATCTTAAACGTTCTGTAAAATAAATCAAATGGAATTCATAAGTGATTTTTCGGTTTCATGTGTGAATGGTATAATGCCCTTTTACAATGGGTCAGCATTGCCGATGATAATGATAAAACACTGAAATTAGAATTGAAGAATTATTGTTTAAACAAAAGATAGTAGTTGACGCAGACAATCCTATGGATTGTTTCTATTCGGATAGATAATATGGATATATGGCAATGAAATAGATATGAAGTATTTGTCATTTGGATCTCTTTTAAGATATAATTGAATATTTCAAATTTCATTTTATGAAATATTCCTAAATGATGAAAATACTTTTCTCCGAAGTCGTCTTCAATATTTTATTTAGAAGATGAAACAAGAAATCATTCTTCAGTATATGGTCAAACTTTTAATATTTCCTTGATATTTCGCGTTAATTCAAGATTATTAAAATATTTCACTATTAACCAAGTATACATGTTATAAATCCGATATTGTTTTTACAATTAATTTGTAATAATTTGCCGCTTACAATAGAATTGTAAGAATGGCTTTAAAATAAAAATCATATAAAAAAGGAAAAGTTTAATGAATGTATAATAGGCTTTGGAATAGTTGACACATACCTTATCATACTACAAAAAAGGTATATCTCTAAATCATATAACCAAATTTATCATCATAATAAATATTTTCAAATCTTTTCTTGTGATTTTTTATTAATAAACTGAAATTTTTTACAAATTGTTAAACAATACTAGGACAAGAACATACTGTGGGAATACCTACATATTCATCAGGAGACCCTATCCTTGATTTTTTCTATATATTATTTAATGGCATCTCGGAAGTACCTTTGTTCAGTTCACCGGTAACTGGCATTCTAATTCTCGTGGGTGTGTTGATAGCTTCTCGAAAAGCTGGTATGATGATGGTATTAGCTGGCTTAGTAGGAGCTGGCGTAGCTATAGTATTAGGTGCAGATTACAGTCTTGTGACTTTTGGTCTGTTTGGTTATAACTCCATTTTAACTGGAATGGCTTTCTGGTCTGGACCCTTTGTGAAGGCAAACAGGGCAACTCTATCCATATCAATATTTGGAGCTGCCATTACTGCCGTTGCCTGGATGGCATTTTCCCATTGGATGGGTGATATATTTAGCCCTGATCTCAGGGGAGGAGTACTGAACTCTGTTGCGATTCCTGGATTCACATCATCATTTATCTTTACAACCTGGGCAATGATGTATGCTAGCAAACGCTATGGGCATGATATCTGGCCTGAAATTCCAGAACCACCAAGAGCTGAAGCCGTGAAAGCGGTAAGGGAGGAAACCCACAAAGACATTGACAACCCAGTACAAGAAACTGTAGAGAACTTTAAATGGACCGCAAAGGAATTCATTAAAGCAACCCTAAAGGGTGTATCACAGGTTACCTTTATAGAGAACTGGAAAACTGGTTTATTTTGGGTTATAGGGTTAACATTGGCTTTTGAATTAGCTCCATTTATAGCTGGTACCCAAGATAGGCCTTGGTTTACTAATGGATATACCGCGCAATGGGATGAATATTCGCCACTGTACCTTGGGGGAGTTATGGCATTAGTTGGATCTGCATTGGGTGCAGCTTTATCCATATTGATGAAGTTACCGACACAGGAAACCAGAATTGGTTTACATGGATTTAACCAAGTACTTGTAATGATTGCATTAACTAGCTTTGTCCCATTAACTTGGCAATCATTTTTGATGGCTGTGTTTGCCACTGTAGCCTGTTCTGTGGTGGTAATGCCTGCCCTACAGCGCTTCTTTGGACAATGGGGCTTGCCTGCACTTACAGGGCCTTTTGTATTTACAGCGTGGGTATGGTTAATTGCAATTTATGGATTCACAAATATCCCCGCGGGTCTGGGCTGGTCTAGGCCCTAAATCCATATTCTACCGCTTTTTTTATTGAGTATACAAAATGCAAAACCCTAAAGATAAAATATATTTAAACATGAATTTTAATTTTGGATATTGTCTTGATTGTTTATTATTTCCTTTAAGATGATAGTCTTGTTGTAAAATGTCCAAATTTAACGAATCCTTAGAACAGCTAAAGAATAATGTCCAAATGTCAGAATCTCAAAAAATTCGTTCTTTTTACAAGTTATGTGAAGAGTTCGATAAAGAGTCTATTATATTGAGACTAAGTGGTAATATCAAAAATAGGTTTACCCGCTCTAACTATATGATTACATTCACAAACAAAGGAATTATCATTTCAAAAAAAGGGAATCTACAAAATCTTTTGGATATTGGTTATGTAGCTGGACTAGGGCCGTTTTTGCATTATCTTTTATCTGACAAGGTGAAACTTGACGATATAAAATTAAAAGATTCGTTTGTTCATAATGGATTTTCGCCATCAAATTTAACAAATGATCTTTTCTATATCAATTATAAAGAAATCAGTAAACTTGTCTTTTATCATGGGGTTGAAACTCGGGTAACAAATATGCTAGGCTCGGCAGTAAATTATAATTTCCTAAAAGTTTATACTCAAAAAGATTCGTATAGCTTTATTATTCCTGCAAAGAAAAATGGTGATCATAAAAAAATATTTTATTGGTTAAAGATGTCTTTACCTATCATAATATACCGGGAATAAATACAATTAAGTAGACGTCGACTAAATGGAAAACCGTTTGTTACATTATGATAAATATAAATTATTATTTTGAATTTTAAAATAACTCATTTTCCTTTTTTAGTATGAACAAAAAAAATGATGTTAGCCCCTAGAGAGATTGAAAAAATGATGATTTGGACTGCAGCTCAAATTGCAGAAGGAAGAAAACAACGAGGAGTAAAATTGAATTATCCTGAATCAATAGCCTATATAGCTAATTTTGTAGCTGAAGGCGCGCGGGAAGGAAAAACAGTGGCAGAGTTGATGATGTCTGCAAGAAATGTTTTAAAAAAAGAGGATGTAATGGATGGTATATCGGAAATGATTCATACTGTTCAGGTGGAAGCTACGTTTCCAGATGGAACAAAACTTGTAACTGTGCACGATCCAGTTCAGTAGGTTATGTAAAGTGAATAAAATAGTTATTAATAATTCAAACTTGAGAAATGGGGGTATTGTTACACAATGATACCAGGAGAATATGTTTTATCTAAAGAAGATGTTAAATGTAATGAAAACAGAAAAACAATAAAGGTTACTGTAAAACATACTGGTGATAGACCATGTCAAATTGGTTCACATACCCATTTCTTTGAGGTAAATAAAACTCTTGATTTTCCAAGGGAAAAAGCATTTGGTTTTAGGTTGAATATACCGGCTGGTACCTCTGTACGATTTGAACCCGGTGATACTAAAGAAGTGGAATTGTGCGAATTAGGTGGAATGAAAGTCTGTTTTGGTTTTAATGGCTTAACTATGGGGAGCATGAAATCGGCAAATATAAAAAAATCTGCAATTGAAAAAGCAAAATTCGCTGGATTTAAAGGAATGGGTAATTAAGAGGTAATGAAAAAATGGTATTAAAATTAACTCGAAAACAGTATACTGATTTATATGGTGCCACTACTGGTGATAAAATTCGTTTAGGCGATACTGATCTTTTTGTTGAGATCGAGAAAGATTTGATCTCACCTGGAGACGAATGTGTTTTTGGTGGTGGTAAAACTTTAAGAGATGGTTTAGCTCAAACCTCTGGAATTACTAGTGCAAATGGTGCTTTAGACTTTGTAATTACAAATGCAGTTGTTATGGATCCTGTAATTGGTATAGTAAAAGGAGATATAGGTATAAAAGATGGAAAAATTGCAGGAATAGGAAAAGCAGGCAATCCTTTAGTAATGGATAATGTAGATAGAAACCTGATAGTTTCTGCTTGTACAGAAGCCACTGCAGGTGAGCATACAATTTGTACCCCTGGACACTTTGATACTCATATTCACATGATTTCTCCACAACAGTATATCGATGGAATAAGCAATGGTATATGTAATATGATAGGTGGTGGTACTGGTCCAGCTGATGGAACAAATGCTACAACTTGTACGCCAGGCACATTTAATATTAGTAGAATGCTTGAAGCAGTGGAGGATATACCCGTTAATTGGGGATTTTTGGGAAAAGGCAATGATTCTCATCCTTCATTAGCTACTCAATTAGAACAAATTGAAGCTGGTGCTTGTGGACTTAAAGATCATGAAGACTGGGGTACAACGAATACAGTTTTGGATGCATCTTTACGAGCTGTTGATATGACTGATACACAACTTGCAATACACACAGATTCCATAAATGAATGTGGTTATCTTGAAGATACAATAAGTGCAATAGATGGCAGGGTAGTACATGCTTATCATACCGAAGGGGCAGGTGGTGGTCATGCTCCAGATATTATTGCTATAGCTGGGGAACAAAATGTTTTACCCTCATCAACTAATCCAACTAGACCATTTACAATAAATACTGTTGATGAACATTTGGATATGTTGATGTTTTGCCATCACTTAAATCCAGCTGTGGCTGAAGATGTGGCCTTTGCAGATTCCAGGATTCGTGCTGAAACAATAGCTGCCGAAGACGTAATGCATGATGAAGGTGTGTTGAGCATGTATTCTTCTGACAGTCAAGCTATGGGTAGAATCGGCGAGGTAGTAATTCGTGCATGGCAAACTGCAGATAAAATGAAAAAAATGAGAGGAAAATTAAAAGAGGAAGAAGGCGACAACGATAATTTAAGAGCCAAAAGATATATTGCAAAAACTACTATCAATTGTGCAATTACTCATGGTGTATCTGACTATTTGGGTTCACTTGAAACCGGTAAATATGCTGATATAGTGATGTATAATACTGGTTTCTTTGCTGCAAAACCAAAAATGGTTTTTAAGGGTGGATTTATTGCGTGGTCTATAATGGGTGACCCTAATGCTTCTCTTCCAACTCCCGAGCCAGTTTATTACAGACCAATGTTTGGTGCAATGGGTCGTGCAGTCAAAAAAACTTCATTTACATTTATGTCTAAAAAATCTATAGAGTTAGGAGTTCCTCAAAAATTAGGATTAGAAAAAACTACATTAGCTGTTAAAAATTGTAGAACTATTGGTAAGAAAGATATGATATGGAATGATAAAACACCTGAAATCACAGTTGACCCCGAAACATATGAGGTAAGAGTAGATGGTGAAATTGCAACAGTTGATCCAGCAAAGGAGCTAAGTCTTGCACAAAGGTACTTTATGGCATAGTAATCTAATTATTAAAAATATAGAAAAATAATCTATTTTTTTCTTGCTTATTTTCTGATAAACTTATCTTTCAGGAGTATTGTTTTAATTTATGTCTTCATCCCAAAATTATGGAGTTTGGAAACCAATTGCAGAAAATATTGAATTTAATGCACTAGAATCAAATTCTAATGCAGTAATGGCAGTCGCTGATACAGTAAGAACCACTCTAGGGCCGAAAGGTTTGGACAAACTTTTAATTGATCAGGCTATGAATAGACATGTTTCAAATGATGGTGTTACAATTCTTTTATCTTTGAGGGCAATTCATCCAGTTGCAAAAATGATTGTGGAGATTGCTGAAAGACAGGAACAAAAAGTAGGAGATGGTACCACTACCGCAGTTATTCTTGCTGCTGAAATGATCAAAGAAGGAAAAAGGTTAATTCGTGAATTAGCTGTTCATCCTACAAAAGTTGTTGAAGGCATAGAAAGTGGAGTAAAACATTCTTGTGATTTGTTAAAAAAAAGTGCAAAAAAAATCAGTTTAGATGAAATAGAACTGGATCAAATAGTAAAAACTAGTTTATCTTCAAAATTAGATGGGAATGTGTTACATAAAATGGTTGTTTCTGCATTAAGGTCTGCAGGCAAAGATGCAATTTACGATGGTACATATGATTTTGATAAATCAATTAAAGTAGTTAGACGAACTGATATGGATGATAAAATTGTAAATGGAGTTATTTTAGAGAGAAGAAGATTGGATCCCGAATTACCTAAACATGTAAATAATGCTAAAATTTTGATATTGAAATTAGATTTAAAACCTATTAAGGAATCTTGGATTAAGGAGAATAGCAAATATCAAGATATTCTCAAAATGGAAAATGATCGATTAGAAAAATCCAAAAGAATAGTTGATGCAATTCTTGAGACAGGTGCAAATACTCTATTTATTGCATCACCTGAAGTGGATCAAATAGTTGAAGACCTGTTTGTATCAAAAGGTATTTTTGCAGTCCACATTTCAACCGAAGAAATAGAATATTTGTCAAGATATACCGGGGCAAAACCAGTGAGAAATTTAGATGATTTGAAAAATAAAGATATTCTTGGTACCTCTGAAAAAATATATGAAGATGAGAACATTGGAATAATTTATTTAGAAAATGGTTTAGGAAAAAAAATTATTACTATTTTAATTTCTGGGTCTACTAAAGAGATATCTTTAGAACGATGGAGATCAACAATTGATGGAATAAATGCTGCAGAAGCCGCATTAAACTATGGGGTTGTACCAGGCGGTGGTGCAGCAGAGTTACATCTAATTGAAAAAATTAAGCAACTTAAACTTAAAGGACTGGAGCAGGTTGGTCTTGAGGTTGTTACCTCTGCACTAGAAAGCATAATGCGACAGATATTAACAAATGCTGGATTTAATGGACTTGAAAAAGTGATGACTGCCAAAGCTTCTCCTGATGGCTATGGGGTTGATATTGATACCGGTGAGATTGTTGACATGGTGTCAATAGGTATTTTAGATCCTGTTTTGGTTAAAACAATGGCTTTACAAGCATCAGGTGAAATGGCAAAATCCGTATTAAGAATAGATAAAAATCTTGCAGCTGATGATCTTAATCCTCAATCTGTTGCTGATTCAAGAAGGTAATTATAACAATGAAAATTCGTCATTGTGTTGAAAAATCCAATATTGAAAAAGAATCTGTGCTTATAATCGATCCATTAAAAATAAGACATGCAGTTGTAAAATCAGGAAAAATATCCTCTTTGTCAGGATTGATAGATCCAAAATCCCATCTTAATTTGGATTATCCTGTCCATTTGGTTAAAAATTGTATAGTGTGTGAAAAATTTGAAGTAGGTTCTACAATTGAAATATCTAATGGTGGTTTTATATTTGCTTTAATTCGACCGGATGGTTACCAAAATTATGGCAAATATGATTACACTCAAAATTTATTAAATATGATTGAATCTGTAAAGAAATTAAGAAATATAAGTCCCGATACCAATATCGATTTACATAATATTAATTCATCTTCTATCTATACTTCAGATAATGCGAATAATAACAATTAAAATTAATGAATTGTTTTTATTGTAATGATGAAATTATATGATATCTTATGTTGACAATTACATCTATTTTAGGAAATATAAAAAAGGATCCAATTCTAAATCAAAAATATGAAGAGTTGTTTCAAAAGAATCTTGTTGAAAATGTAATAATCCAAAGATCAGAGTCAGAAAAAGTCCGGATGAGGAAAACTTCAGACAAGGGTACGGATATTGGATTTATTTTGCCATCTAGGAGCAGGCTTAAGGACCGCGATGTAGTTTTTTTGGATACTGCTAAAATGATACTAGTAGAATTATCTACAGAACTTGTGGCAGTATTAAGTTTAAAAATTTCATTATCTTCTTCTAAATACACTGGACAAAACAATAATTCTGATTTGATAAACATGGCAATAAAAATAGGTCATACTATTGGTAATCTACACCGACCTTTGAAATTAGAAGAAAACAAAATCATTTTTCCAATTCAGAGTATAGATGAGATAGACCTTTTTCAAAGGCTTTTATCTCATTTAAAGGATCATGTTGTTATAAATACTGATAACATAATTTTTGAACCTGATCAAGGATTCGATATTCATGAACATTGAAAATGATGACAACTTTATATCAATAGATGATATTAGCTTTTTACAGCTATCCGATTCTTTTTTTCCGACCGGATTATATACCAATTCAAATGGTTTAGAGTTATTATTTTACAATAAAAACAAAGATAAAAAATTAACTTATAATGATATTTTTGATTTTATTAGGGCATATCTATCGCAACAAGTAGGACCAACAGATTGTTCTGTTATCGGTAATGTATACAATTGTATTCAAAAAAATAATTATTCTACACTGTTAGAATTAGATAATATGTATTATTTTATGCGATTGATAGAAGAAACTAGATCAGCTTCAATAAGATCTGGAATTCAACTTTTAAAATGTATCTCTTCTTTTACAGATAATAATGAATATGTTAACTTTTATTTGAAAAATATTAAAGATGGATCGGCAAAAGGTGTTTATCCTGTATCTTTCGCATTATCTTGCAATGCTATGAATATAAAAAAAGAGAGATCAGGTTTAATGTTGCTTTATGGTTTCACCATAAGTGTAGTCGGAGCAGCATTACGTTTAGGCATTATTCAACATTATGATGGACAGCGAATTATTCACGAAATGAAACCTGTGATTTTATCAAACGTAATCAATAATGTTAACCGATCTTATTCTAGCATGTGGCAATTTATTCCACAATTGGATATAATTCAAATACATCATGAACAGATGGATTCCAAAATGTTTATTACTTAATTTTTTTATCTATTTTTCTGTGTCTCTTTCAAGAATTCCTCGCATTGGAATAGGTGGGCCAGTCGGTTCAGGAAAAACAATGTTAATTGAACAAATGGTTCCTATCCTAAAACACGAGGGGTATGATGTTGGTATTATATCTAATGATGTTGTGTCAAAGGAAGATGCTGAGCGAATGCGGAAAAATCTTGCTACCGAAAAAGGATTGATGCCGGAGGATCTAGTCATTGGTATCGCTACAGGTGGATGTCCTCACACTGCTGTAAGGGAAGACCCATCAATTAACATATCAGTTGTAGAAGAAATGGAGATCAAACACCCAAACCTTGATTTAATAATTATTGAAAGTGGTGGTGACAATATTACAACTACTTTTAGCCCTGCACTTGCTGATTATTTTATTTACATTATTGATGTTTCCGGAGGAGATAAATACCCAAGAAAACGTGGCCTTGGAATAGAAACATGTGATCTTTTGGTAATTAATAAAATTGATATTGCTTCCTTTATTGGTGCTGATCTTGGTGTAATGGAAAGAGATGCAAAGATTATACGACGTGATAAACCGTTTGTTTTTGTTAACAGTAAGACTGGTCAAGGTGTCAGAGAAGCAACAGATTATGTTATTAAAGATGTATTATTTAATGCACCTCCAAAATCTAAGATAAAAATTTAGCATAATAACGGTAATTTTAATGAGTATTTACGATCTTTCTTTTTGTACGCCTGCTGATATTCCATCTGAAATATTAGAATACGATACACCATTAGAACAATTATCTGTTGGAATATCTGGTAAACTTGGTATTTTACAATTAGATTTAGAGAAAGATAAATATAATAACAAAACATCTATAAAAAATCAATTTTATAAAGTTCCATTATGTATAAAACGTGCTCTTTATCTTGAAGAAACCTGCCCTGAAATGGCATATGTTTATATTATTTCACCATCAGGTGGAATACTGCAAGGCGATCGATATAGAACTGATATTACGCTTAAAAAATCAGCCAAATCTCATATTACTACTCAAAGTGCAACAAGAATTTATAAAATGAATAAAAATTTTGGAACTCAGATAATAAATTTGGATATCGATGAATATTGCTATTTGGAGTATATTCCGGATCAGATAATACCATTTAAAAATTCTAAATATTACCAGGTCTCTAATATTCGAGTTCATGATACTGCCACATGCATATATTCTGAAATATTGACCCCAGGGAGAGTTGCAAGTGATGAATCTTTTGAATATGATATATGTTATATGAAAGTCAAATCTGTAAATCATCAAAACAAAACGCGTTTTATTGATATCGCAAAACTAGAACCCAAAAAAGAAAACATTAAAGCTTTTGGTATTATGAATCATTATGACATATTAGGAAATATTTATATATTGTTGCCTAAAAGTTACGTTTTAGAGACTAAGAACGAAATAAATGTACTCTTAAACAATTTGAATTTAAATAATGTTGTAGGAGGGTGTACAAAATTGCCCGATGACAATGGTTTACTAGTTCGATTGCTTGGTCAATATGTTTTTGATATAAAAAATATAATATATTTAATTATTGGAATAATCAGAAAAAAGGTTTTAAATATATCATTCAGTAAAATGAGAAAAACATAGCAGAGTCTATATATATCTTTTAAGATGTAGTTTGTTGATTATTTCTTTAAAAAAACTAATCTCTTTATTTCACTATTTCAAATTATGGCTAATTGTATCGATTTGTTCTTGAAACAACAACGTAGATTTTTTATTGCATTTTCAATAGTTTCTTTTTCAGTTCTTATCTTGGGACATATTGAATTTGGTGGTGAAAATAAAATAAACTCTGTTTACGCATTAAATGAAGCCCTTTCAGTTGTAACTTCCGTGTCTCCTATAACTAATATGGTGCAGAATGTAGGTGGAGATAAAATAAATTTAACAGGTCTAGTACCTGAGGGCGTAAATTCACACACATTCGAATTAGTGCCTTCTGATGTGATAAAATTAAATAAAGCGGATCTCGTGATTATAAATGGTTTATTCCTTGAGGATAATATTGAAAAAGCTGTTAATGAACTATTGAAAAAGAATCCAAATATTCAATTATTAAAACTTGGTGACAATACTGTTAATTCTACTGATTGGATTTTCGATTTTAGTTTTCCCAAAGAACAGGGTCATCCAAATCCTCATTTATGGTTGAATGTAGCATATGCATTGCAATTTGTTAATCTAACTCGTGATAAATTGATTGAAATGGATCCAAATAATACTGATTATTATAATGATAATTCTAATAGATACATTAGCTTATTAAAACAGCTGGACGAAGGTATTAAAAGCTCTGTTGAAACCATACCTCCAGAAAACAGAGAACTTGTAACATATCATGACTCATGGGCATATTTTGCGCCACGCTATAATATGACTGTAATAGGCGCTGTTCAACCTTCCGATTTTTCAGAACCATCTCCTCTTGATATTGCAAAATTAATAGATCAGATTAAAAATGAAAAGGTACCCGCAATATTTGCGTCTGAAGTATTTTCAAGCAAAATAGTGGATCAAATAGCAAAAGAATCTAACGTTGCTATTGTTGAAACATTGAGAGATGATGCACTTCCTGGTAACATATCTGATAATAATCATACCTACGTGGGTATGATGATTGATAATATGAGAAATATGGTAATACCTCTTGGAGGAAATATTGAGAAATTAAATGCTTTGGATCCTGGAAATACATTTAATTAATATCTGTCTTTTTCATTTTTTAAAATGTTAAATAGGTATTATGATTCACATTGATGGATATTGAGTACCTTCTCTTTGTTAAAATTAATCAATGTGTCATTTGGTTTTTCATATCATGATTATGTTGTTGAAGGTGTTAGTTTGGAAATTCCAAAAGGCCGTTTTGTATCAATTGTAGGACCGAGTGGAGCAGGCAAAACCACCCTATTGAAAATTATCTCCGGTATACATGAACCTTGGTATGGTTATGTGGAGTTTATAGATGACGAAGGTATTCCTTTACATTATATTCCATCTATTGGTTACGTCCCTCAAATTGAAACAATTGATTGGAATTTTCCTGTTTCGGTTCAAGAGGTATTAGCTATGGGTTCATGGAATTATAAAAGCTATTTGCCATGGATTGATAAGAAATTAAAACAACAGATTAAAGATATTTTGAAAATCCTGGGGTTAGATAGTTATGGTAGTAGGCATATTCGAGAGCTGTCTGGAGGGGAGCAACAACGAGTATTTCTTGGTAGGGCATTGATAAGGAATCCTGAAATTCTTATTTTGGATGAGCCTACAACTGGACTCGATTATTTATCCCGGGAGAAAATATTTGAAATTTTAAAAAATTTAAACAACAATGGGATGACTATTATTTTGTCTACTCACGATATAACTAATATCGCGAAAAGGTCTCCATGGGTTATTTGTTTTAATAAAAGTATGATTTCAGAAGGCTACCCTCGTGATGTTCTCAAAGAAACAACACTCTTACAAACCTTTGGACTTCCTGATTATAAAACACTGAGTCGCAAGGATAATGATTGATTTTTTTTCCCCATTTCAATATGAATTTTTTATAAAAGGTATTATTGTTTCGGTTTTACTTGGTGGTATATGTGGTTTAGTTGGTGTTTATGTTGTATTAAGAGGTCTTGCGTATGTTGGCCATGGTCTTTCACATGCTGCGTTCGGTGGAGCCATAATAAGTAGTATTGGAGGAATGAATTTTTATGTTGGAGCTATTTTATGGAGTTATTTAGCTTCATTTGTTATCCATGAAATTAGTAAAAGAAATAAAATCAAACCTGATGCTGCAATAGGTCTTGTAACCACTGCAATTTTTGCTTTTGGTGTTTTAATAGTAAGCATGACCGATCGCTATACCCGAAATTTTGAATCTCTATTATTTGGAAATGTTTTGTCTATAACTGATCAAGACCTGTATATCATTATCCTTATTACGATACTTTCAGGATTATTCTTTTTCTTGTTTCACAAACGATTAGTTTTTACATTCTTTGACAATGAAAGTGCGAAAATTAGTGGAATAAAAACATATTATGTTGAATTATTATTTTCTTTTGTTTTAGCAACGGTTATTATAGCTTCTATGTCTTCTATCGGTGTAACACTTCTTGCTGCAGTAATAGTTGGACCAGCAATTTCTGCTAGGTTGCTTTCGAATAATTTTACCAATGTTATATTGTCATCTGTTGCTATAGGAATAGTTGCTTGTTTTTTTGGAATGTATTTCAGCTTTTTCTTGGATTCTTCCTCAGGACCTACTATTGTTATGTTTGTAACTTTGGGATTTGGATTATCTGTTTTATATGCTACTTTAAAAAAAATCTATCATTCTCATCGCCATGGTGATTTAACTCATTCTCATGTACATGTTCATGTAGACAAACATAGGCATGAACATTGATTATTTCATTTTTTATTATAAATGGTAAAATGTATATTAATCGTCTTAATTGTAATATTTATTAAATATTTGCATCCCGGTATTATGACAGTAGATCTTGTTTTTGATTATTTGAATCATTCGTTTCTTTATCCAACCAAAAGCTTTCCTATTTCTTTTTGCTAGTATTTATTGGAGATATATTCTTAATACCTCTTTCTCCTGCTTGATGTTTTATCTGTTTTTAAATTAGTTGCTGTTTAGTTTATTCTTAAAATATGGTGCTTCAAAATAGATCATTTTTCGAAGCAGTATCAAAAAACATTTCAACTGGCCAGGCCAAGAAATGCTAAAAGCATGCTTTTTTCAATCCTTTGATTTAATGATGAAAATTAATTGCATCCTTTAGAAATTTAACTGGATTTGAGGACATTAAAGAAAAAATGATTATCTCTGCAACTGTATTTATTATTTCTAAATGCGGTCTATCGGATAATAATCTGTCAAGTTCTTTAACTAAAGGATATATTTTTTCAAAAATTTTTTTAAATTCTCTGCATATATATATCAATTGTATTACTGTAAGAATCATGATAACCCGTTTCAAAATCATTGATCTCAAAGTTCAATGCCCTTTTAACTAAATCCACATTATTGGCTTTAGGATGAATAGGTTCAGTATTTGTTATTCTTTTATTTGACGACAACCGGTTTTATCATTATGTAAAATAGCCATTTCATTATGAACTATCTTATTGTGGCGTTCAGCATTATATTTTCTGGTAGTTGTTCTTTTGCAGTTAGTGCATCTATATGTGTTTTTTTTCAACATTTGTTTTACTCTTTTTAGCCAAGGATTTAAATGAGTGACTCAGAGTAACTCATTACAGCAATTTTATTTAAAAAACAGATATAGATTTTTTGTATTACACTAGTAGTATTACAAAACCTTTCAATCATGTGCCAATGGCTGAGCGGGATTCATATCCTATATATAAGGCCTGATTCATAATCTCTGTGTTGTATTATATTGTAAATAAATAAGATTTATCACATTTACTGATTTAACTTGTAAACTTGATAATCTGTAGAAGTAAACCAAAGAAATTTTTAATCTTTCAATTAGAACTAGATAAATCATTCTATTATTAATACAGATATAAAAGTGGATTTGTTATTTTAGGTACAAATGATAAAATTTGCATAGCTGTCCAAATATGGTACTTGATGCTACAATTGGTCAAGTCATGCAAATATGTGACCAAAACGTGAAGTCAACCCGCAATAATTTCATTATCCCTTTACAAAAGAACCTGCTACTTGACTTGTTGATTTATACTATAATAATACAACAGCTAAATGCTGTCGTATGTGGTAAGAAATAGTGGTATAAATTTCAAACATGAACAATAACATATTTAATCTCTTAATTTTTTCTATTAAAAATTAGTTTAATAAATTAAAATATAAAACATTATAAAACATTTAAAATAAGTATGATTAACTTTTTATGTTATTTTGTACCTTTTTTATCTTCCCAGTTTCTCCAAACCCTTAAAAAACGTGAATCCTGCAAAGGTCATTCCAGCCAAGACCTGTGAAAAGAAATCGTTTTCATATAAGTTAACTGATATGTTTTTTCCTCCTGCTTTTAATGATTTCATATAAGTGTTTTTTGTAAATTCATCAATCATTTTAGCCAAGTCTCCGCTTACTACATAGTTGTTTAACAATCCCACATATTCATTATTCCCTACCGATAGGATTTGCGCCTTTATTTCGTAATCAAATTTTTCCTTTGGTGTCGTATCATTAGTATAGCGGTCGGAAATAAAATCAGCCAAATACCGTGCCTGCCTAACCGCAATTTGTGCTAGGGGCGGATACAAAACTCCCTTTGAGTTTTTCATTGCCGCTATGTCCCCTATGGAATAGATGTTGTCGTATTGGTTGGTTCTACAGAATTCATTAACTATTATTCTCCCATCGTTAGTTTTTTCAATTCCGGGCTCAATGTCTATGTTAAATCCTTTGACCCCAGCTGTCCAAATTATTAATGATGAGTTGATTTGTAAACCATCCTTGAGAAATAACGTATTTTCGTCAACTCTTTCTACCAATGAGTTATGTAAAATTCTTATGCCTCTTTTCTTTACGATATCCTCGATTCTGTTTTTAACCTTTATGTCCCATCCATAAAGTATCGTTGAAGTAGCTTCAATGATATTGACTTTAATGTTATCTTTGTTTTTTGATAAATTTATCATTTCTGCTAAAGCGCTTCCAAGGCTTATTCCTGTAGCCCCAGCACCCACAATTATGATGTTGTGTTTTTTGTCTTCTTTCATTATTTTTGAAACATGATCAAAAACAACTGAAGCATCATATATGGATCTAAGAGGTAAAGTGTGTTTGTCTGCCCCTGGAATGTTGAAATATTTAGTAGAAGACCCTAAGCAAATTATCAATTCATCATACTTTATTTCTTCGGAGTCTAGGATAATTGTCCTTTTATCCGGGAGTATTTTTTTTACATTTGACTGAATAAATTTTATTTTTTTTCCCTGTATTAGTGACGGTATTGGAATTTTTAATTGCTCTGCTGTTCTAAAGCCTGATGCAACCAGATGAATTTCTTGCATTAGTTGGTGATAGTTATTTCTGTCTATCAGTATTATTTCGGCTAAATCCTTTAACTTAGACGAGAGATTTGTACTAAGAAAAATTCCCGCATATCCGGCCCCAAGAATCACTATTTTATTGCTCATTTGATTGTCCTTTCCCACCCAATTTTTGTCTCTACTCTCTGTTGCTATTTTTTTTCAATTTAACTTTTTTTATTATAAATTCTATGGATAAAAAGGATACCACTGAAATAGCCATACTCGGAATTGTTGAGCCTAAAATTAAATTTTCATGGTGGATTGGTGAAATTGGTGAAATAATGAAATAGGTTAAACTCCCTACAAAAAACGATGAAAAGGCAGAGATTCTAAACTTTACGCATTTATCATAAAATGCGTCTATTGATGCTTTTCCCCTTTTTATTACATAGTAATCTGTTAAGACTATGGCAAATAAAGGTGCAAACAATGCACCTATTATAAGTAAAAACGATTCATATTGATTTATGGGAATTACATTTGCAAGTATACAACTTAATACTGTAAATATTATTACAAGATATTTGTAATTTATTTTGTTGAACATATTTTTAAGAGACATTGCAGACGAAAAAATATTTGCAAAAACATTGTCTATTTCGTCAACAATCAATACCAACAGAATAAATCCGTAAAAGAAGGTTTGTATGGCAAACAGTATTTCAAAAACATCGTTTATTCCTAACAATACCCCAATCACGTAGAAAAGGGTGTTAGTTATAGAAAATCCAATAAATGTGCCTAAAAAGGCGTTTTTGCTTTTTTTAGCAAACCTGTTATAATCTGCCACTAGGGGCAACCATGACAATGGCATTGCAATGACCAAATCCAATGAGCCGAAAAAATCAAAGTTGTTATTGTTGGTGTTTATTAAATTGGGATTGTAGTGACCACTAAATAGTATTAAATTTATCAGCATTATTATTGCTGAACCGTAGACAATCCAAACTGCAAACTTGTTGAGCCATTGTTTTATAACTTTAAGGGGACCTGCAACTCCAAAAATGACTATTATTATTCCAAAAATAATTGACCACAAATAAAAATCAATATTCATAAACCCTTGAGTAAAAACACTGGCTGCCTTTGATAGTATTGTTATCTCAAATGTGGACCATCCGATTAATTGTATTAGGTTGAGAATAGTAAGTAAATACGACCCATAAATTCCAAAGGAGGGTCTCATACTCACTACAGAGGGAATGGAATGATCGCTGCCAATTTTTCCTGCCAATCCTAACAGAATAGATCCTATAATAGATCCTACAATTATTACAAATAACGCATCCAGAATATTTGAAGTATAGATGAAAGAGCCTGCTGATATTACTAATAATCCTACTCCTAAACTGGACCAAAGAACAAAAAAATCCTTTCCAGTTAGTATTTTATCTTTTTCCTTTATTGGATTTACTCCTATATCTGAGTTGTTTCTTGGAAACTTCATTCTGTTTTAGCCCAAACACTTTTTTTTGAAGGATAATTTTTCTTTTAAGTCAGAAGCATCATTTGTTTTGTATTTCATACTTTGAATCCCATAAATTTAAATTTGTTTTTATCCACGCTTTTATATATCATGTCCTTTGGAGTAGATACACTTGGCGGCCTAATAGAGAAACTAAAACAACTAGTTACTGAAACCCAAGATCAATATGAGTCTTTTTTTGATAATACCCAATTATTTAAACAAGGTAAAATGGATAACAAAGAATATTTTTCAAAGATGGGTGAATATCTTGTATCAGCATCAGCGTTGAATTTTCTATCTTGCCGTATTATCCTTGAAATAAAAACGGCTCTTGATAAAGGCACGTCAAGAAAGAGTTCTATCGGTGACTCTCAATCCTCAATTCCCTCATCACCATCTGGTTCAGGTGGTAGTGGTAGTAGTGGTGGTGGCTTTGGAATTGATAGTTTTGTTAATTCAGGCGGAAATTCTAATTCATTAAACAAAGATTATGACCTACCTAAACCCCAAGTTGCCCCTTCTTTTAAACCGGTTGATATTGTAATTCCAAAACAGGACTCTAATACGATTAAAGAACAAAAAAATTGTATTGTATGTGCTGCGTCAATTCCAAAACATGCAAAATTTTGCAATAAATGTGGTAATTCCCAATAATTAATATACGCTTTTCCCTATTTTAGAAATATGAAGATCTTTAACGGGCGCTTGGCCACCGATGACTATATGTCAAGTCATTCTCTAACTTTTTCTACACCTGAAATGACTCTGAAAAAATTTGCACTATGGCTAGGTGAGCAAGTAAACGATCCTAAAACAGATATTTCCATTCCTCGTCTGCTTTCATATTTGGAGGATAGATCTGAACCCAGCCAACAATCCTCTCCTGGTTCTAAGAACAAGCTTGACTTTCTCCCTGATGTCGATGAGACTTTTAAACCTACTGGAGCTATAGCGGGTCTATATGGGGGGGAAAATGGTGGCGATAAACCTTCTTTTACTTCAATATTGGAAAAAAGATTTTGCATTAATTGTGGTGCCACAATGAAACAATCCTCTAAATTTTGCAATAAATGTGGCGTTGTTCAAGAATAAGTCAAAATTTAAAAATAGTTTTTTTTATATTCAAGTCCTGATTTTTTTTTGTTGTTTCCTGCTTAGTTAATTATTTGGTTTAAATTAGATTATTTTATATAGTATCTTTAAACGCTGTTGATTTGAATAAATGACTCGAGCTTTCTCCTTTTTATTTTTCTTTATTTCATCATGGATAGGCTTATCTGCTGTTTTTTCCTACATAGTTTTCATCTTTAATTTCAATTATTCATTTCATTTTGTAATATGGGTGTCTGCTTTTATTTTTTCCTTATCCGTTTTTTTTAAACCTATTTTATCCACGCGAAAGTCATTCCGAGAACGATTCTCTACAAGTGTTTCTTGGCCACCTTTTGTTAAGTTAATAAACGGTCTTACCTGGGCATTACCTTTTATTTTAATTCCTTTTTTTCAAAAAGATTATCCTTTTTTATTGCTTACTGGGTTATCTTCTGGTAACTTATCTACTTTTATTTTTCTTAGGCGATATTCCAAAATTAATAGCATTGAGCAAATGGTTACTGGTTCCGTTTTGCTGTCGTCTTTGTTCTGCATTCTTATTTTATATTATATTTATTCGGTTGATTACGAATTAATCTTGTTTGCTTCTCGACTTCTTATCTCCTTATCTTATGGTTTGGGTGGAATTGTAGGATATTTTAAAGAGTTTTGAAATATGCGTCACATTTACATAAGCGAATTTGTTGTTGTTATTATTATCTTTGATAGACAAGCCTAGTAGCCCATTAAATAATTATACGGAGGCTGTTTGTGTTTTTAGTGGCGGATTAGATTCTGTAAGCACTGCTTCATATCTGAAAAAATTGGGGCTGGACATATATCTTATTTCTTTTAACTATGGTCAAAATGGGTCTAATGAATTAAAGATTGCAAAAAAGTTTTCTACACTATTAAAAAGCAAAGGACACAAAATAATAGATATTTCATTTTTAAAAACGTTGTATGGGAATACTAATGTATTAACCAATTCCAGATCTAAAATACCTGATACGTTTGATTACAGTATTGTAGTTCCATTACGTAATACCACTTTTATAACTCTTGCCTCAGTATGGGCAATATCATTGAAAATACCACTAATAGTGTATGGTGCTCATGCAGGTGATCAGAAATATCCTGATTGTCGACCTTCTTTTGTCAAATCTTTGGAAAAAACCATAACTCTTTCTGAAATAGATGGAATAAAATTGGGATTGCGAAAAAAAATAAATATTTGGTGCCCCGCTATGGATAATCTGGATAAGACTAAATTGCTTTTAATTGGATATAACGTTCTGGGAGATAAGCTTTTTCAATCTTGGAGCTGTTATCGTGGAAATAACAACAACAAGGGAGACAAAGTTATGGTTCAATGTGGCGTGTGCGAGTCCTGCATAAATAGAAAAAAAGCTATAATAAAATCTGGCCTAGTGGACAAAACTAGGTATGCCTCAATCTAAAAACCAAAACTTTTAACAATTTGATATTTGAAAACAGTGATACTAATAATGTTCAATTAAATAAAATTTTTTGATATATTGTATATTCTTCAATCTGTTTTTATGAATAATTGATATTATTTATTTGGATTGGACTTGTAAAAAGATAAGGCTTATAATAAAGACCTATTCCTATAGGTAAAATAAGTATGGTGAACACAATCTTTCGGGTACAGTCGCATAAATTCACTCAAGAAAATATTCAAACTACTCTAGTTTGTTCAAATTGTGATGAAGTTTTCACCAAAGAATTCCTATTGGATCTCGAGGGTCAAACAATTGAATTTAAATGTCCTGTGTGTGGAAATTTAGGCGAAGCTGATATTCCATATAAAACTGCCGAAGAACGCGAGGAATTTGAAGAAGATTTAGATGAGATAACGGAAGAAGAGGGTGGTGACGAATTCGAAGAAGATTTCTAATTAGACTTAACATTTTTCATACCTATCTTTCCTAATTGTGCTAAAAATGCAGCCAATTGAATTTCTGGGTGAGCTCCATTGGATAGCCTATAGTCATATTCTGCTATCATCGAGGAAACCTCAGACAGATTTTCAAGGTCTAGATTATAAAGTTCCTCGTTTGCATATTTTAAAAAGTCCGTTTCGGATACTCCATAAACATATAACAATTCTAAAAGTTTTATTCTTGATTCATTGAATTTTGAACCTAGCGCCAACTTTATTATTTCAGATATTTTGTTTTTTCCAGAATTGCCTATTGCGCTTTGAACTTGTAGTGTGTTTATGTTGCCATTAGCTGATGCTGATTGCAAAATGTTTATAGAATTTCTCAGATCTCCATTTGTGTGTTCGTATATTTTATAAAGAGCTTTTTCATCAAATCTTATGTCTTCATTTTTACAGATAATCTTTAAGTATCCCACCACTTCTTCCACAGGCACCTTTGAAAACCGAAAGACCACACATCTACTTTGTATGGGTTCTATAATATGAGAAAGGTAGTTGCAAATAAAAATAAATCTTGTTGTTTTTGAGCTATCTTCTATAATTCTCCTCAAAGCTGTTTGCGCCTCTGACGTCATTTCATCAGCCTCATCTAGAATGATAATTTTAAACGGTCTGTCGTTTTCGGTCTGATTTAACGAAAGCTTCATAATGGATGCAAATTCTTTCACCCTTTCGCGCACCATTTTGATGCCTCTCTCATCTGATGCGTTGAGTTCAAGTGTGTCCCTTTTCCAATTGTTCCCTAATATTTCTCGCGCAAGACATAATGCAGTTGTAGTTTTTCCTATTCCCGCAGCACCCGTAAACAGTAGGTGTGGTAATTCATTTGGTTTGTTCAATAAGTTTTTTAATCCCGCAATAATTTCTTTTTGATTGATTATCTGATCCAGGTTTTTAGGCCTGTATTTTTCCACCCACATGATATCCGAAATGTTATTCCCTTTCTGCTGTGTATAATCCATAATAAGAGATTGTTTGCTTTTTCCAATTTAAAATTATTTAATCCGCATTAAAAAAATATTAACACTGTGTTTAATAATTTTATTAACTAATTATACTAGTTATATGATGAAGTTGTTATTGAATTCTGATACAAATAAATTAATCCAGGATCTTGATGATATTTCAATTCTCTATGTATTTTCTACTTTAGACTATTTACTCAAAGACGTCAGAGTAATTTACTTAAGGGATGTTGAAATTCCAATACCGCCTTTTGTATCTATTGATGCAAAAGAGGGCGATATGACGTCCGTTCCAAGATGGATTTCTAGAATTTTAAGCGAAGAGGGATTAATAGAAATACATGATGAGGATCATTTGTCATACATTAAAAGAGCATTAAACCGGGAAAGGATTTCTTCTAACCATGTACTTTCGACAATTGATCCTGATTTTTATGTTCGTGTGAATAATTACCTTCGCAATATTGATGAAAAAGAACGAGAATCGTTGATTGTATCTTTAAATCCATTTATTGTGTCTAGGATGCAAAAAATAGTAAAACTTTCATCGTCTTCTCCCTTGGTTCCAGAAATTGAAGAAAAACTGTCTTTAGAAGAAAAAATATTGTATGAAACTTTTTATGAAAAGACTTTTAATTTTAAAAAATTGGTGCTAAAACTTGAGTAATAATAATTCTCACAATTCATCTACTAACATTCAAGAACAACAACAGCAAACCTTGTCTGCTTTATCGAATGATTTAGAATCTTTCTTAAGATCATTTAAGGATCGTGAAGGTAATTATAAATATTTTGATAAAATTAACAATATGATTGCAACTTCATCCACATCTGTGACTATAGATTATATCGATTTTGACGGCTTTAACCCTATACTTGCAAAAAACATTACGCATGAACCTGATGAAATGCTTGCTGCTTTTAGTGAGGCAGTTGTTTCTATACTTGGTGAAATCCATCCTGATTACACTGAAGATATCAAAGATCACATACGAGTTAGAATAGGTAATTATGCAGTCCAAAAAGGGTTGCGAGATATAAATGCAGATGTGATAAACAAGTTATTGGGTGTTTCTGGTATGGTAGTACGTTCTTCTGAAGTTAAACCATTCGGGAAAAAAATTGCATATCGATGCCTCAATTGCAATCAGATTAATCTATCTCAATTAAAAGGATTATCATTAAAAAAACCACAAAGGTGTATTAATTGTTCTGAAAAAGAACTGGAAATGGATATAGAAAACAGTTTGTTTATTGATTTCCAATTGGTTAGGTTGCAAGAATTACCTGAGGACCTTCCCGCCGGACAGCTGCCTCATTATATCGAGGTCACAATTTTAGGTGATTTGGTAGATCAGTGTAGGCCTGGTGACAGAATCATGTTAACTGGTATTATACGAATTGATCAGGAGTCCTCATTTAATTCCGGAAATTCTAATTCTCCAATAAAAACTTCATTGTTTAAACTTAGGATGGAAGGCAATAATATTGAATATCTTGGCGGACGTGCTGGAGATAAGAAAACACGTTCCATTGAGCGAATATCAATTAGTGCCGAAGATGAGAGACAAATACTTGCAATTTCTAAAAAACCCGATATTTATGAGAAATTAATTTCATCATTTGCCTCTCATGTGTATGGACATGAGGTCATTAAGGAATCTATTTTACTGTTAATTGTAGGTTCGGTGAACAAAAAACTTGACGATGGATCAACAAGGAGAGGTGATATTAACATACTTTTGGTTGGGGACCCTGGAACAGCAAAATCTGAAATGCTTAAGTTTGCTGCAAAAATTGCGCCCAGAGGTTTATATACTTCCGGTAGAGGCTCTACTGCTGCTGGGCTTACTGCTGCAGTTATAAAAGATAAGTCTGGAATGATGATGCTAGAAGCAGGTGCAGTGGTATTAGGGGACCAGGGGTTAGTTTGTATAGATGAGTTTGATAAAATCAAAGCCGAAGATCGTTCTGCATTGCATGAGGTTATGGAACAGCAAACTTGTTCTGTTGCCAAAGGTGGTATTGTAGCTACATTAAACGCAAGAACATCCATACTGTCTGCAGCGAATCCTATGTATGGGAAATATGATCCTTATAAAAATATCACTGAAAATGTAAATCTTCCTATTCCTCTTCTAACTAGATTTGATATTGTATATGTGATAAGAGATCTTCCAGAAAAAGACAAGGATAGCAGAATAGCTAGTCATATTTTGGAAATCCACAAAGATGCTCAAAGAAACTCCCAGGCTGCAATTAATATAGATTTTTTCAGTAAATATTTGGCCTTTGCTAAACAGTTGGTTGAGCCTGAATTGACTCGTGAAGCAATTACACTTATCCGCGATTATTATCTGACAATGAGAAATGTTGATTCTGATAGTATGATCACTGTGACACCCAGACAGCTAGAGGGATTGGTTAGGCTTTCAACTGCTCGCGCACGATTATTATTAAAGGATAAAGTCGAAAAAGAGGATGCAGAAAGATCTATATTTCTTGTCCAGAGAATGTTAGAGACTGCCGGTGTTGACGTTAATACTGGTAAAGTTGATTTAGGTGTTTTACATGGAAAACCTTTCAGTGAGATATCCCGATTAAAACTTTTCATGGAGATATTCTCGAGTCTATCTGGAGAAGATAAAAATGATGTTGAAGAAAATATATTTATTGTAGAGCTTGGAAAAACAGGTAAATTTACAGAGTTAGATGCGAGATCGTTTATAAAAAAGGCAATGAATGATGGTCAAATCTATGAAAGAAAGCCAGGGTTTTACTCAAAAGCATAGAGAAAAGGAGGGAAAAGGGACGGTAGTTGTGTTATCGATATTCAATTTGATTAGGTAAAACCAAACAATTTAACTCAATAATTAAATCTTGAAATATTGTTTTATTGTCTTATTTGTATTGAGTATTATATCTGATTCGTACATGGGAATGTTTTTACCCTCTGATGTTTCCAAGAGGGTGTCTGAATTTCTTGCAGGCAATTTGGATTTTCCATTTGTTAAAAGGGATGAGATCGTGGGAGTATTTTTTTTATTTGGAAAAAAATTCGGTATTAAATCAAATCTGGATATTGTTTCAGTCAAAGATCTTGCAAGAAGATCAATTGATCAAATAAAGCGAGAAATACTCCTTTCTAAAAAAATTACAAAATCAAATATTGAGTTAGTTAAAGAAAATTATCAAAGGCGAGTTTTACAAATCTATGTGGAATTTCAAGATAGCCCCTCGTTTAGCGAGTCTGAAATCAATGAAAGAATTACTCGTGATCCCTCCATTCTTATCTCGTGCTATTCTCAGCACATAGCATATTATGATCAAAAATGTTTTTTTGAAATTTTTGATCCTTTAAAAAATAATCAAATAGATAAAAAATTACATAATTTGTTGTTGGGTAGGATGGTTATGGTAAGTTATAATTGCGAAAAACCCGAAATGTTGCCATTCAATACGTTAACTCCATTTTTAGAGTGGATTAGCATTAATTAACTATTTGGTATCCTTTCCAATGGTCATTACGATCTACTATATTGTGTATCCACAACATAAATTAATTGGTGGGGTGTAATAATTAGTGTGTCCGTTCAGGCTAAATCTGATTATGAATCCTTGTTAGACAGATTACAAAATAAATTGGGTAATGTAGTAAAAAAAGAGGTAGCTAGGCTTGAGGTTCCAACTCCAAAGATTATGTGGGTTGGTCAGAGAACTATTTTCAGAAATTTTATGGATTTTCCAAAAGCTTTGAGAAGAGATCCTGAAAAACTATTATTGTATCTAAATAAGGAATTGGCCTCTGCAGGTTATATAGCTGGTGAGAGAATTATCTTTTTAGGTAGAAAACCTATATCTTCTTTTGGTGGGTTAATTGATAGGTACGTAAAGGATTATGTTATCTGCCCTGTTTGCGGAAGCCCTGATACGAGGACAGAAAAAATTAAAAAATTAGGATTTATGATTTGTGAGGCTTGTGGTGCAAGATCGTCAATTAAAAGCAACTATGCTTAATTCAAATGAAATTTATAAATAAAGTATTTTCATAGTTTTTTATTTTCATTAGTTTTGATTGTATTGATGTTTTTATACTCGCTCTTAAACTATAGCAGCGCAATTCACTGGATCGATATGTAATTATTAGATTTTAATGATTTTATGCTATGGACAAAAAAAGAGAAGGTAATTTTTCTCTATCGGAAAATGATGAGAACTCTGATTCACCATCAACGTCAACAAATGCTGATAGATCTGCTAAGGACTCTGATTCACCATCAACGTCAACAAATGCTGATAGATCTGCTAAGGACTCTGATTCACCATCAACGTCAACAAATGCTGATAGATCTGCTAAGGATATCTTGAATGAGTTAAATAATACTAAAAATGAGCTAGAGCATTATCGTAGTCTGTATAGTGATACATTTAACAAACTAAAATATAGTTTGGCCGATTTTGATAATTTTCGAAAGAATGTAGAGAAACAAAACTCTTTGAAAATACTGTCCATTAAAGCCGATGTATTGTCCGTAGTTGTCAACCTACGGGAAGACTTTATTCGAGCAATAGACACAATAAAACAAAAGAAAATTGATAACGCAATATTTGAAGGATTAGAAAGTATCTTAAAGAATATCAATATCTTTCTGGAAAAAGAAGGCATTAAAGAAATAGAGTCACTAAATAATGCGTTCGACCCTAATCTTCATGAAATTATAGGATTTTCCTATAGTGATGATGATGATGTAAAGGAAAACATTGTCACAAAAGAAATTCGTAAGGGGTATTTGTTAAATGATCGAGTCTTACGCCCGAGTTTAGTTGAGGTTTCTAAAAAGATAGTTAATAATATGGATAATAATAATAATGGACAAGGAGATGAAATCTAAATGGGAAAGATAATAGGAATCGATCTTGGAACCAGCAACTCTGCTGCATCAACTTTAGTTGGTGGAAAACCTGTAATAATTCAAGCTGCTGAAGGTACTTCAATCGGAGGAAAGTCATTTCCGTCCGTTGTTGCTTTTTCAAAAGATGGCCAATTGATGGTTGGTGAACCAGCAAGACGTCAAATGCTCTCCAATCCTGAAGGTACAGTTATGGCTGCTAAAAGAAAAATGGGTTCTGATTATAAATTTAGGGTATTTGGGAAAGAGTATACCCCACAACAGATTTCCTCGTTTATTCTACAAAAAATTAAAAGGGATGCTGAGGCATTTCTTGGTGATACTGTTGATAAAGTCGTTATTACTGCTCCTGCCTATTTCAACGACAATCAACGTCAAGCAACAAAAGACGCAGGCGAGATTGCTGGTTTGGAGGTAGTAAGAATAATCAATGAACCCACAGCTGCCTCTCTTGCTTTTGGATTGGATAAGGTTCAAAAAGACCTCAAAATCATGGTGTTTGATCTTGGAGGTGGAACCTTAGACGTTACCATTATGGAAATGGGTGGGGGTGTATTTGAGGTAAAAAGCACCTCCGGGGATACCCAACTGGGAGGAACCGATATGGATAATGTATTGATAGATTATCTTGTCAACGAATTTAAAAAACAGTCTGGTTTGGATATAAAAAATGATAAAGCAGCCATGATGAGGGTTCGCGAAGCTACTGAAAAAGCAAAAATCGAACTTTCTAACATAGTTACTACTGAAATAAACTTGCCCTTCTTGGCTTATGATGCTGCTTCTGGGCCAAAGAATTTCATTTTAACATTGACAAGGGCCAAGTTGGAGGAGTTGATGAGGCCTATTGTTGAAAAATGTAGAAATCCAATGTTGCAAGCCTTAAAAGATGCCAAACTAAATACCTCTGATATTGACAAAATAATTTTGGTAGGGGGACCTACTAGAATGCCATTAGTTAAACAATTTGTAAACTCTGTAATGAATAAAGAACCTGAGGGTGGTGTTGATCCAATGGAGGCAGTAGCATTGGGCGCGGCAATACAGGGGGCAATTATTTCTGGCGAGGTAACAACAGATATTTTATTGGTGGATGTGACTCCGCTAACTCTTGGAGTGGAGGTCATGGGGGGACTCAAAGAGGCTTTAATTGAACGTAACACTACTATTCCTACCAAAAAAAGCAAAGTATTCACAACTGCTGCTGATTATCAAACTGCGGTAACTATTCATGTAGTTCAGGGAGAACGATCTATGGCTTCAGACTGTGTTTCTCTGGGTATGTTTAATTTATCTGGCATACCGCCTGCACCTAGAGGCGTTCCTCAAATTGAGGTAACATTTGATATAGATACTAATGGAATTTTAAATGTAACTGCAAAGGATTTGGCAACATCTAAGGAAGCCAAAATTACTATCTCTGCAAGCACAAAATTATCTAAGGAGGAAATAGAAAAATTGAAAAAAGAATCAGAGGAGTTTGCTGAAATTGATAAAAAGAAGATAGAGGAAGCGCAGTTGAAAAATGAGTCTGATAATCTATTGTACTCTGCGGATAAACTGATTAATCAGGACCTGAAAGATAAAGTTACCCCAGATCAAAAAGATAAGGTAACTAAACTTATTAGTGAATTAAGAGAGGCTATTTCAACTAACAGTATTGATACTATGAAAACAAAGGTAACTGACCTAAAGAATGCTCTTAGTGAAATTAGTGTTGCTGCATATCAATCTGCTGCTGCTGCAAAATCCCCTACCGGTTCAGCTGAATCTGGTGGTAATGTTCCTCCAAATGAAAATGACCCTAACCAAAATGCCGGAGAACCATCACAATCCAGTTCGGGTACGTCCAATCCAAGTACCAGTACTTGATCTATTGTGACTCTCATTCTCTATTTATTTTATGATTTGTGATGACATCTAAAAGAGATTATTATGAAGTATTGAGTATTTCAAGAAACGCATCTAAAGATGAAATAAAGTCCGCATACAGAAAATTAGCTTTAAAATACCACCCCGACCGTAATAAGTCCCCCGAAGCGGAAGAAAAATTTAAAGAAATTTCTGAAGCATATGCTGTTTTGTCAGATCAAGATAAACGTAAACGCTATGATACTTATGGTCATGTCGGAACAGAAGAAGTATTCAGAGGCTCTGAGGATAACTTTGCTGAAATCTTTAAAGATATGGGATTTGGTGGTGTAGGCGATATTTTTGAGCAGATCTTTGGCAGAATGGGCGGCGGCAGCAGAGGTCGCAGCGATCCTTTCGGATTTAACACAAGAAGTAATGACAGGCGAATTAGGGGAAGAGACCTTTTATATGAAGTTGATATGACCTTGGAAGATGTTCTAAAAGGGCATAAACAAGAAATTCAGATTCCTTCAATTGAAAACTGCTCTACATGCTCAGGTTCAGGCGCCTCTCCTGGTACATCTCCCAAAAAATGTGCAACATGCAATGGACAAGGACAAACAAGAAGAGTTTATAATCAAAATCAGTTTTCTACCTTTATTTCCCTGGAAACTTGTAATACATGTCAGGGTGAAGGTAAAATAATAGAAAAACCTTGCAATGTTTGTAAAGGACACGGAAAAGTCAACAAAACAAATACTGTTAATATCGATATTCCGCCTGGCATAGAAGATGGCACAACCTTAAGGCTTTCAGGAAAGGGAGAACACGTGCAGGGTGGTGTAAATGGTGATCTTTTAATACGTATCCATGTTTTACCTCACAATCTTTTTAAAGTAATGGATGAAGGTGATTTAATCTGCAACTTTGAGGTTTTTTTTGTTGACATGATATTGGGTATAGAAGCGCGTGTTCCAACTTTGGATGGAGCGGAAAAATTAAAGATACCTGCAGGTACAAAAGCTAATTCTGTTTTCAAAATTAAGGGTAAGGGTTTGCCAAGATATGGAAAATATGGTAGAGGAGACCAATACGTAAAGGTCGAGGTCAAGTTGCCTGACAGGATCAATGATAAACAAAAAAATCTACTTAAGGATCTAGCAAAAGAATTTAAAAAATGAATATTAAAAATATTCTCTAATATCGGAAATAAGATGTATATATGTATTATGCTATTGAATCATTTAACATAAGTAAACTCTACAAAGGATCAAACAAAAAGGCCTTGGATGACGTTTCATTAAAAATAGAGGGTGGTAAAATATCTACGCTTTTAGGAAGAAACGGGGCTGGAAAAACCACATTTGTTCGCATTTGCTCTACTCAATTATTGCCCTCTTCTGGTAAAATATTGGTGTTTGGTGATGATGTTGTATCCTCTCCAGAGAAAATACGTAAAATAGTCTCAATCGTTCCACAAGAGGGAAGACCATTACGTGCATTGACACCATGGGATCACATTTATAATTGGTTAAAGATAAGAGGGGAAAACAACAGTTCTGCAACAAAAAAAACTTCTGACATCTTAAACCGATTAGACCTATACTCTGCAAAAGATGTTCCTGTTTTGAATCTATCGGGTGGCATGAAACAGAAAATTTTAGTTGGGATGGCCATGGCTACAGAGTCCCCTTTATTATTACTAGATGAACCCACAATTGGTTTAGATCCAGTTTCTAGACGTCAGGTTTGGTCTATCATTAAGGATTGGAAAAATAAAGGCAGAACAATAGTTTTGACTACTCATTATATGGATGAGGCAGAATTATTATCTGATTCTATTTTTATTTTAGATAAAGGTAAAGTTATTTCAAAAGGTAATATGACTGATTTACGAAATACGCTAAATTACCAGATACGGATAGATATCCATGAATCAGGCAAATACAATAACGTTGGCTTCAAAGACCTATTTTCCTCCTTTGGGAAAATAATCAATATAAGCTCAAATTCCATTAGGCTATTCACATTCGAAACTAATTTGCAAGAAATATCTAAATTGGCAATGGATAACAATTTATCATTTGCTGTATCTCCTATAACCTTGGATGATATTTTTGTAAACCTGTTGGGTGAGAATAAATATTGATTTCTAATTTTATACTTGTTTTAGTTTTTAATAAAACCCTTATTTTATAATACTCGATAGCTAAGTTGGGTTTTAATTTACGTCACTTTAAAAAAACTCATCTGTTGATACCATAACCAGTTTTCATATTGTACTATATCTGTTATTGTTTTTTATTTTTAGTTTTTCAAATGATTGCCTTGTGAAATTTATTGATATATATATGTGGATTTCTAAAAATTCTATTTATGCGGGAGTTGCCAAGCCTGGTCAAAGGCGTGAGATATAAATACATGAAGCTCAGAAACCAGGCCCATTGAGAAACCTCATCTCTTAGGAGTCCATGGGTTCAAATCCCATCTCCCGCATTTAAAATATGTCTTATTTTTGTTGGTTTGATATTTGTCTCATTTTTTTATATTAATTATTAATATTGAAATGCCTAGTCATCATATATATAATCCTAATATTACAACTATTAATTAGCGGGGTGGGGAAGCCAGACCTTTTTAGGGGGCTAGGTTATCCCGGCGGGCTCATAACCCGCAGAGCGGTTACTGTGCTTTGATAAAACAGCCAGCCGTAGGTTCAAATCAACCCCCCGCTATTTTTTGAAATCCATTGTGTGTTTTTTAACAAGCATAATATCTGTTTTTTATCATATTTTTTCTCTTTATAATACCTAAAATACGGTTTTGTTAGGTGCCTATGGGCTATGGGATCAGGAATGTATAAACCACATGTTAACCCTCTGTCTTTTTTTATTGCTGTTTTGACTTCATTGTTTTTTTTAGTTTTGCACCTTGGGCATTGGAATCCCTTGTTTTTCCCTTCTGACTTCATATTCTTATTGCATTTTCCACATACGGGATTTTTAAAATATGATGCTTCTTTTAGCTCCTTTATACTTAGATACTCTAGATTTAGTGTTTTTTTATTTGATTTAATATGCGCTCCGTATCCTATTTCAATTTTGTCATCTATTTCTAATAAAGCCGCGATTTTAGTTAACCGTGTGGGTTCATAAACCGCAACAGGTAAAACATCGTTGAAATCATCCTTTACGTAAAAGATTACGTGTCCACCATTGATGATGTTGGGCTTTGTAACCAATTGACAACTGATATGGCCTGAAGTAAAAGGCAGTATACCTGAAAACCTTCTTTCTTTAGTCAAGTGTAAATTTGTTCCCTGATTTGATCTATAAACCATATACCCTTCCAAGTCCTCATCTATTTGCAGATTCTTGATGAATTGTGTGGTGATTATCGGATCTTCTCCACGAATTCCACAAAAAACTGGATCAGGACCATGTGGTGCAATTAAAACTCTTTTTTTTCTATAGTCAAAATTATTGAAAGTGTGTGGAAACGATTTATCGCTTATTTCTTTAACCTTTGATTTATCTATTTTTCTTATCGTCCCAATATTTTCTTTTTTTCTATACGCAATTGTTTCATAAGTGTGGTCAGCATCGAGATAGCATCCTATTGCTGCTAATGCCCCCACCAGACCATACCCTTTTCCAAAAAGGTGATATTGTATGCTGTTTTTTCTTGCAATTTTTTCCGCTATTTGTTTGCTTAATACTGTATCCATTGCATTATTACTTAAAGAGATTATCTCGTTGGGGATGTTGTTTTCTTCATAAAAAGCTAACCCTGGATTTGCGCCATTTTCTAAATCCGAGTAATTTTCTATAAAATGTATCGCCTCTTCTTTAATTTTATCATGTTCTTTACCTTTTATTCTTAAACAGACTGCACCATTTCCTCTAGTTTTAAGGGGGATATTGGGGTTTAATCGAATTAATAAGGGAAAGTCAATGAAATTTGCGTTGAATTTTTTTACCAAAACATTTGTAAGTAGATATGCCAAATGAGTAGTGCATTTTCCGTTAGTTGAATCGGTGTCATCAAATCCTATATGAAGAATTTTATTTTCCTCATCTTTGTTGTTCTGATGGTTATTCATATCGGGTGACTATTTTGTACCTGTTATTGATTGTAATAGTGTTTACTCCAAACTATTTCTTAAGGATTTATTATTGAAGATAACGCAAAAATTTATATCATTGTATTATAATATTTTTAAATGCTAAAAACCATTAATGAAATAGATTTTGAAAAACGAAATGGTCTGATACCTGTGGTAGTACAAGATATTAATACAAAAGATATTTTAATGGTCGGATATATCAACAAATATGCATTATCTAAAACCATGGATACCGGAAATGCTTGGTTTTGGAGCACATCTCATAATAAGCTATGGATGAAAGGTGAAGAGTCTGGAAATATTCAACCTGTAAAAAAAATATTGGTAGATTGTGATTCAGATGCTTTGGTGTATTTGGTAGATTCTTTTAATGCTATATGCCATACTGGAAATAAAACATGCTTTCACAATGAACTACGATAGTCATTTTTCTAATAGTTAAGTAATACTTAATATTATTTAGAGAAATTTATCTATTATATTAATTATAACTAATTGGAAATAATGGGAATTATAAAAGCGTTAAGGTGTAGAGAATGTAATAAAGAGTATTCCCCAAGATTCTTGTATGTGTGTGAAGATTGTTTTGGACCTTTGGATGTATTGTATAAATTCTCCAATAATATAACAAAACAGACCTTCGAGAACAGATCTGATTTAACTTATTGGAGATATTTTGAAATGCTTCCTATAGAGCATAAGGAAAATATCGTTAGTTTAAATGGCTCTATTACTCCATTACAAAAAGCGGATAACTTAGGCAATAAGATAGGGGGATTAAAAAACTTGTATATTAAAAATGACTCTGTAAACCCGACTTTTTCTTTTAAGGATAGACCTGCAGGAGTTGCAATATCAAAAGCTAAGGAAATGAATTTACCTGCTGTTGGTTGCGCATCAACTGGTAATCTTGCCTCTGCAACTGCAGCGCACGCAAGCAAGGCCCAGTTACCATGTTATATTTTTGCTCCTTTTGATTTGGAACATGTGAAAATAGCTCAAGCCTTATCATATGGTGCGAAATTTATAGCAGTTGATGGCACATATGATGATGCTAATAGGTTAGCCTCTGTAATAGGTGATTCTAATGGTTATGGTATAGTTAATATAAATATGAGGCCGTATTATGTAGAGGGTTCTAAAACTTTAGCTTTTGAGGTGTTGG
>JACDHC010000220.1 GCA_013821245.1 Candidatus Nitrosopumilus sp. | reverse complement strand
GTAAAGTCACTTTTTTCACTTTTATTTTCTTTATTCCAGAAATTCTTTAACCATTTCTCCGGCCCCCCAGCTTTTTTGAGCACCTTAAATGCCAGTGGAAAATCCGGTAAATAGCAATACTCAAATGCTGAATCAAAGGAGTGAGCAGCTATTGCTTTAAACATTTTTGGATATTCCATGCCGATTGTAACTGCTCCATATCCTCCAGAAGATTTTCCCAACAAACTTTTATTGGCAATGTTGTATTTGGAATTTACGAAAGGTATGATTTCCTCGAGTATGTAGTCTTTATAACGGCCAATTGCAATTGAATTTAGGTATTGGCTGCCTCCAAATTTATTGAAACAGTCGGGAACAACAATTACCATTTCACCGCATTTATTTTCGCTAATTAGATTTTCTAATATCTGATAAATTGTTAGCGAAAAGGGGTTGTTATTGATAGATGAATAGTTATTACTTCCAAATGCTGGCAACAAAAAGACTGTTGGATAGCCTTTTGAAAGGTTCTTTGAATAGTTCTCAGGAAGATAAACTATTATGTCCCTTGTGTAGGGATCCTTTAGCGGATTGTTTTTTAATACCTTGCTTTGGAGTTTATCAATTTTTATTTGCCCTTTCAATTTTATCCATAACTGGGATATCTTTCTTTAATTTTTTTCTTTAAGTTTGTTGATAGTTTTTCTGATATGTTTTTATGATATGGATTGTTATCTATGATGTTTTTGTTTGTAAACAGAAACGGGCCATATAAATAGTCAATACCTTTTTCTGGGATAGTTGGTTCAAGAGAACCTAAAAATGAATTTAGCTCATTGTTTACATAGTCAATATCTTTTCTTGCAATCGTTTCTTGTTCTTGGGATATTTTTTTAAACAGATTCATTATCATTGGTGGGTCTATTTTTCTGTATCCGAATGGAGGCATATCTTCATTAGTCATTTTTTTCAATTTTGATGGTTCTATATCTAATTTTGTTCCAGTAATCATTGGCATGGGTTTGAATAATGAATCAATTTTTAGCTGCCATGCTTCATCAGGATTTGTTACTGTTGCATCAAAAAAACCATCATGAATTGATGTAGTCGAAATTATGAAATTCCAATTCTTTGGATTAACTGTATATTTTTGGAATATGTTTTTAGCTAAAATTTTATCATCAAGTATTTCCATATATTATAGTGATAAATAATTTAATAATAGGTTTGCGATTAAAACAAATATAATTTGTCATGTATTAATTAACTTGTCCAATGTGGTAAATGGTGGATTTTTTCCGGTCAATGTAAATGATGTTGAATTACCTTTTCTGCCGTTTTCTCTGATATAGCCTAATTTTTTAAATATTGCCAAAGATATCTTTCCGCGTTGCCTGTTGTTTCCACAGGCTTTTCTTTCTTTGTCTTGTAAATCTTGCAAAATAAACTCTCCTTTCTTTGTAATTTGGGATAATTGTTGACAGGCTTTCCATAACTTTGAAATGTTGGAATCGTTTTGTCTTAGCGATCCCATATGTAGTATTCGCGAATATCTTTGAGTTATTATTTGGGCTGAAAAATCCAAATCATCTGTTTTCTTGCAATATAGATTGTATATACTTTTTCTGTTGCGTGGGTTTTTTTCTTCTATATTGAACCAAAAGCTGTATCCTTCTGGTTCGGAAAAATATTGATTTACATTTTTGTTCTCTTTTTCATTATCTTTGTTATATGTCCAATTTCTGTTATCATTTAGTATTTTTTGGGCGTCACTCAATCTTTCATAATTGACAATAAATTTTTTTCTTTTGTTGGTTTCTAATTTTAACAGTATGCCACTGTCCACTAAAATATTTAAAGCAATTGTTAGGTTATTTTCGTAGTGTCTTCCTGATAGTTTTTTTATTTGATCTTCAAACAATACATTATGAATTCCCTCTCCAATTAAATTATATAATATCCATCTTTTCCATTCAGAAATTGAGGTCACACTAGTTTATCTACCACAAATGACATTCTTATCAATGTTTAGGAACATTTTATATTCCCAAGAGATAAAATCATGGAAGTTACAGAATCGCATTTTTCACTCCCATTTATTATTCTGTTACATTCATCCGCCATTATCTCATAGTCATTTGTGATTGTATTTTCATAATTTAATTCCTGACATTTGTCATTTTCATTGGCTGCTTTAACATACATGGTATTATGGGAATTATCAAGATGAGTAACAAATGCAACGACAAGAACTATTCCTACTAATAATCCGGATATTGAGCCTTTTTTTATTCTATTTGCAGCCAATCTTTCTTTTACTGAATATTGTTAGGTATGATAGATTTTAAATCTATCTCTTTCTTGTATTTTGAAAAATTATGCGTTAGCGTATTTTTTATGTTCATATTTATTTTATCACTGTTTCTTTATTATCCAATGTTAGAAAATCATCTATTTTTGTTTGAATTTGTTGAAACACTTCGTCAATATTTTTATTTCCATCTATGTCGATTAAGCTATATCTTGATCTCATCTTTTCAAATTCTTTTTTTAACGCATATTGATATTTTATAAATGAATCATAAATATCATTGGAAATTCCAAGATCCACTCCGGATTCATAATAGTCTAGGGAGTATTTTTTTTGAAATACCCTGTTTATCAAATTATATGAATCCACATCCAAATAAAATACCATATCTGGTTTTATGGCAAAACTAAACAAATTATGCAGCCAATTTCTATTTATTCCTCTAACAGAACTTCTTGCTATGGGCGTATAGATATATCTGTCAGAAATTACAATAAAACCCGCTTTTAGCGCTGGAATGATTTTGTTCTCTATTTGATCTGCAAAATCTGCGGCATAATAGAGAGCCATGGTTCTTTTTCCCAACAAAAAATTTCTTTTTGCTTCTTTGATTCCTTTGGAAACAAGATCTGATCGTCCTAACCCTGCATTTATTACTGCGTGTCCCTCAGCTTCAAGTTTTGTTGTTATTTTTTGTATCTGGGTGCTTCTTCCAGATGCGTCGGGACCTTCTATTACAATAAAAGATCCTTTTATCTGTATATCTTGGGTATACTTTAGACCTGATTTAATGATTTTTATTTTGTTTTTCTTCCCAGTATGCTTTTTTAATGTCATTGTATGATTTCCCATTTATGCCACCATTGTTTTTACCCTGACTTTTTGTTGTTTAGTATCTTTAGAATATGCTTTCTTGTTATGTTTTGTTGCTTTTCAATATCCATTGTTGCATCAATTACTGTAAAATTTTGTGAATCTATCATTGATTCATATTGATCTG
>JACDHC010000053.1 GCA_013821245.1 Candidatus Nitrosopumilus sp. | reverse complement strand
CTGGTGACCAAGGACTACAAGGACTACAAGGACCAGCAGGAGCCAATGGTGTAGATGGAGAAGACGGTGCACCAGGACCACAGGGCCTACAAGGTGAAAAGGGCGATAAAGGAGACACTGGTGACCAAGGACTACAAGGACTACAAGGACCAGCAGGAGCCAATGGTGTAGATGGAGAAGACGGTGCACCAGGACCACAGGGCGATAAAGGAGACAAGGGCGATAAAGGAGACAAGGGCGATAAAGGAGACAAGGGCGATAAAGGGGATATTGGACCCGCAGGGGGATGTCCAAATACCTATTTTGCTGATTTCCCTGGAACGGAGAATGATGGCGAGTACTGTGTCCCTTGAGCAAAAATAATAAAAAATCTCTTTTCTTTTTTTATTTTTAAAATAATAAATTTTAGTATCTTTTTGGAAATATTTGTTTAAGATATTAAAAATTAATTCACCACATTGGTTGAGATTTATTTATATGACAAATTTCCTTGACAATATCTGGTTTTTCATCCAAACCTCCAAAAATCCCCTAACCAGCAAGAAATGGTTTAAACAGTTCATTTGTCTGCCGTGGAAAGCATTTCCTGAAATTGGATCAAGTTTGCTAATGTATTTTTCCTTTGTTGCCGTTGTGGCTCTCACGATTATTGGTATTACGGGGCTGTATTTGGGTTTGGTTCATCTGCAAAATATAAACGCCATTTTCAACACATCCTATGGAAATATCCTCATAATAAAACTCTCTCTTGCATTTCCGTTGGTTTTTCTTGGTAGATACAACCAACTCAAAATCCAAGATTATGCCAAGTCTTCAAAAAACATTCTACAAGCAAAAAATTTCAGCAATGATAACTCAAATAATACCGTTATTATGACCCATAATGAAAAGGGGCTGAATTTTTTCAAAGTCGTCAACAGGTCCATTAAAGTAGAGTCAATAATTGGCATCTCTGTGCTTGTGGCAGCCTCATTTCTTTCAGTGACATCCCCACCGTCTCTATCGACACCTACTGCGGATTTCATTGCAAATGGAAATGATGGTAATGCCGGTTTCTCATCAACCAACACCATCACTGCAGACTTTTCCGCATTAGCTATAGCCTTGTCAAGTATCATATTGGTATTGGGTATAATCAACTTTAGAAAAAATCAACAGAATACAAAAGATGTGGCAGTCATATCCTGACAACCAACTAATACATAGGTGCAAAAGGAGCAAAAGGCAGTTGAACATCAAAGCAAATACCCATGGCTGTGTCTTTATGTTGGCTCAACTATTGGTGGCCAGTGGAGGCGACCTGAAATGTTAACTGGATTTCTTTATGCGGGTAAAAAGGCAATAATCTCCTAGTGATTTGTCATTTGGACAAAAACATATTGATCCTATGAAAAGGGGATGTGGACTTTTTTTGTGTGAGTTTGTCATGCTTCTCTCTATCTCCACGATATCTAGGGTATGAATATGCTTTTGGAAAAATTGTTACAATAGCCCATAATGACAAAAAAATCAAAAGCAGTGTAATTTCACACAGACAACCAACAAACAACAAATAAAGTTACCCAAAAGTAGGTTCTGCTGCTTGACATTGATTAGTGCAATAAGGAATGATACTGTGGCTGATTATTATGGTGGGGGGGATTATTCTCTAATGATAACTAATCAACACCTTATCCATAAAGAATACGAAAAAAAAATATTAGGATGTGTGTCCGTGTCCTTCAGTTGACAGTTCAGATATCTCATTGACTCCTATAACAACGGTGCTGGTCGATGGAAAGTCTATATCGTCTGTAGAGTTATTTTTTATTGCAATATCTGTTATAGTGTTTCCGGCATCAGATGCCAAGTCAACATGGTATAAACACAGTTCACCGGCATTTGAAAGCTCAGAAACGAATTCCAGTTCAGATGATCTAACATTAGGAGCTTGCCCCACTAATACATTGACATTTGTTGCATTTTCCGTATTGCAAGGCAGTTTTGCAGCAACATGGCCACTTACTATTTTGTAAGGGGTAGTGTCATAAAGGTGGATGAAGCTACCTGCAGGTATTGTTACACCTTCTAATAATACCGTTGCAGAATCCCTTACCACATGTCCAACTGAAGTTGTATTTTCAGTCTCATTATGCGCTGCTGCATTTTCTGTAGCATTGGTTTGGGGCTGAGTTGTGGTTTCTTGGGAGTAAACGCTCCCGTTAATTGAAATTAGGCTCGAAAAGAGTACAAAAGCTATGAAGATTGATAGCGTTGTACTTGTATATTTTTTCATGTCATTTTAGCATCTAAAAAGTGATTTATGTACTTATTTGTACAATCGCCGAACTACTGTTTTTTATGAGTTGTTTTGTTGTTGATGCATATATAGTAGATGCAAAAGAATTTCTCGGCTAATTCTAAACAAAAGAACAGAAAGCGCAAATAGAGACAAACTATTTCGCATTGCCTGGCATCAGTTTTACAAGGCAAGGCGGGTCAGGTTAACCGGTAGTTTGTTTTATGTTGCGCATCACCATGTTAACCAAAGGGCAAAAAAAACATACATCACAATAATGAATGGATAGATTCACATATGGATTAAAAGATTGGCAAATTTGGATTTGGTGATCAGGCCAATTGTCCAAACCTATGCATCAGGGAACTTGTTTCTGCTGAGCCATTTTCAAATTGCATATGTTTTATGGCTTTGCTTAAATAGTGTGATTTAGGCTGCTTTCCATGCACCTTTAGGCTGTGGCCATGTTTGTTGTAGGTGTATTGAGGCGACAGCGGCAAAAATGCATAAATTGATTATTGGATTACGCCCTGTTTATGGGATTATTACCGGATTGAATGGGTGTATTGTTATAAGAAACGGATCAAACAATGATACTCAATAAATATGGATAGACAAGTGTGTCCCCAAACATTGATATTAGTTACAGTTTTTTGAAAATATCTCTAGGGTAAAATTATGTTTTTGCTGTAGGAGCAGAAATGTTTTAATTAGCAAGAAATTTTATTAAGCAAATGAATGCCCAAAAATATTTTACAAAAAAAGCATTGGCTTTCAGCATATTTATGGCAATATTCGTCGGAATGACATTTGCCTTAGGTATTACATTAACAGAGAACGCCAAGGTATTGGCGCAACAAGAGCAACAGCAACAGCAACAGCAAAATCAATCATCTATACCTCACAATGCAAAAGGACACCAATCGCATCAGGTTGTTATCTTTCAAAATTCAAGCGATGGTGTAAGATATTCAGGCACGGTCACTTTCAATTTGTCAAAGCCTGCTGATGTCATCTCATTTGATGATGTTACAGGAAAACAGCCCACAAATAACACAAAAATATGGGAAGTTGGCGACAAAAAATTTGCTACCACAACACTTTTGAAAAATGTCACTCAAGGATCGGTTAACTTTAATGGTAGTGGCATATTGGCACACAGCACCCAAAGTGATCTATACAACGGCTCCTTCACGCTGAACAGTACGGCCATTAGCAATAGTGATAGTGGCAGATAACCCTTTTTAATCAAAACCCATTTTGGGTTCGAATATGACTGTATAGGGTTATTATAAAATGTTGAAACAGTACCAACAGCTTTAGAGAACCTAAGAACCGGTGCAAACCGGACAAAGAATCACTAATGCTGGAAAAGTTTATCCTGGCTATATTTTTTTATTTTTTTTATTTTAATGGGTTGGGTGTGTGTGTTTGATGTGTGCTGGAGATGCTATGCCAAAGCTGGCTAGCACCTATGAGTTTTAGTTGTGATGCTTAAGCAACCTCTGGTGATTTTATTGATTCCTGGATATTTTGTGTTGTTATATTTCTACCGTATTCTAAATTGTCCGTTAAATCTGTTGATTTCGGCATGACAATCTCCATATATACCGTATAAGTTGCAACGGCAATAGACATCCATTGTAAGTTAGTTTGATCGATACAATGTGTCTAATGCCATATGGATGCAAAACATGACATGCCTATTCATTTTATTATGTTGTCAACAAACATTTTAACATATTTTTGATAGTTAGGCAAAGTTGTTGGCTCAACATGGTTAAGTACAAGGAGGAATCAGGTTCAAAGGTTCAAAGGTTCAAAGGTTCAAAGGTTCAAAGGTTCAAATCACACAAATTGCGCATTAGGGTAACAACTAAAATTCCTCTTCTTGGTTGTTATGGGTTAACATAAATAATGGGAAAAGTGCTAGGCAAACGCAATTGTTCCATTCATGGTCTCTAGGATAAGTAAACATGATGTTTGCGGAAACCCAAGCAAGGAATTACAAAAGGTGCTAACAGGTTTTGGTTCCCAAACCTACATTCCACTTGCCGGCTTCAATCGTGGCAGTTAGGCAAAACCCATATGCCATGCCTTTTTATGGTCTATGCCCTCTGCGTTCTTAACAAAGGGAATGTTATCATTTTCCAAATCTTTGGAATTACCATTTTGTGGATCAACAGGGTCCACTGATTTCCAAAATTCATGATAATAAGAATTGCATAAAATTGCCTGTTGGTTTTTTCTCTTCTCTCCGTCCTCGAGCATGGGAAATATCATCCGGTGTTGATTTTTATGGTTTGCTTTCAAGTTGCTCAATATTTTGACGGAATTGGCATTTCCAAACTTCTGGAAGAGCGCTTATTTTTATTGCCCTTCTCATGGTTTCAATGTTTTCAGTGTTTTCAACATGATCTTTAGCAACATAAAGGCGAATGATATCCCTCACTGTTACATTATTTTTGTCTCTTTTGGTAATCTCTATCCTGTCACCTGTTTGCACTTCTCCCTCCTTTAAAACCCCAAAGTAAATGCCTGGACGTCCACTTGCCAAAAATTTTCTAATTATTTCCATACTCCCAAACCTGACACCCAGTTTAAAACACGGCATTCTAGGCTGTGTTGTCACTATCTTGGCAGATCCTATTTGAAACTGATCACCAATATTAACAGTGTCTTCAATCAATCCTTCGGTGGTGAGATTCTCTCCAAACATTCCCCACACAATATCTGCATTAGGAATTAGTTTGCTCCATTACCCATAATGCTCTGCTGGATAAGAATATGCTGCCTTGTCTACCCCACCGTGTACTGTTAAATCAGCCTGTTTGTCGCCATCAAGGTTAATCTTTCGCAGTGCAATGGGGCCTCTGATCGGATCCTTGAAAATTGCAGTAGTTATGGTTTGCCCATTAAAGAGTACTTTCTTTGGAAGCCTGACATTCACAGAAAGTACTTTCATAACTAAACAATACGCACAACTGGTTATTTATTCATGGGATTTGAATTATGCATTATTTCGGGTCGCAGATCCCGTGTTCAAATCCGGGTCGGAGTCAAAAGTCATCATTCTTTGGCATTTAGAAACTAATACTGTCGGACATAGAAATCTTCTTCTTGTTTCGGCCCCTAAAGCGGATTCCACTGGATTGAATGTATATTTCTATTGTTAGTAACAATTTTTCCAAATATGACACATTGGACCTGCATATTGTCCGGTGATTATTGGGCCCATGTCAAATTTGCATATGTTTTAGGGCTCACACTATGTTATTTACAAACACAGGTGATGGATCAATGGTATGGAGATAATTAAATATTATAAAATAGAAAATAACAAGGATAAACCAGACCTGGCCCTAAATATTGATTTGTTATAGGCTATCTAATTGATGATGAAAACTGTAAAAACTGTGTCTTGAAATTTATTGCAGAGATTATTACGGATTCATAATTCTAATGGCCCTATCCAAGGGGAATCATTTTAGCAGCATGTGCTTCAAATAGGGTTGATATGCCTTTTGTCAATACTTTTGAATACGTGAATATAATTTTGTATCAATCTGATTCATCTGCTTGTATTATTTAACCTGCCGGGTATTTCTTTAGGCCAAATAAATGATTTACTAAAATTAAGATTTAACATAACGAAAACTGTATTTTTAAAATAATTGTATTCATATATGGAGAGTTCTTATAGCATAAGTATTACAAAAAACAAATAATCTTAAAGTTCTTTAAATCATATTATATTTGATGGTTATATAAAAGGAAATAGGGATGATAATGGATATAGACAGGGATACAAATAGCCAAACAGGGAGTAACGAAAGTAATATTGGTTCAACTATCAGAAATGAGCATATTTTTGACTTACAAACACTGTTGTCGCAAAGACAGGATATGCTTTGGAATGTTCTACATGAGCGCTACAAATACAACACATCCATTAAGAGAGGTCAAAATTTTCTGCTCAAGCACATTGATTCTAAACTTTCCCTTATTGTGATGTATGCGGATTTGGTTGGCTCAACAAAGATGAGCATGGAATTGCCTGTAGAAAAGATGGCCAAGATAATAAAAGCATTTTCACATGAATTATCTTCAGTTGTTGAGAGCTATGAGGGATTTGTCTTAAAATACGTTGGTGATGCAGTTATTGCGTTTTTTCCAATCGGTTTTAACAAATATCTTGCTTGTGATAAATCATTCCGATGTGCAAAATCCATGATTAATGTAATAGAAGAGGGCATAAATCCTATTTTTGAAAAAGATGGCTATCCAAAAATAGCTGTTAAAATAAGCATGGACGAGGGAGAAAATGTGGCCATTCAATATGGGTTCGATAAAAGCGCCCCAATAGATTTGATCGGATATCCGATGAATGTAGCAGCAAAAATGAATTCTTTGACAGCACCAAACAAAATATCGGTTGGAAATAATATATTCGAATTCCTTCATCCCTCTATAAAAACAGAATTTCACAAAATTCCTTTGGATGAAAAATATTGGAAATATGTAGATAATAAAAACAATTCGCTTTACAGAGTTTATGCAACATAGCTTATTAAGAAAATTGTTACTAGATGTATAACAAATACATTTTTTATAATAATTCATTTAAAGTTAGTTTAACACAAATCAATAAAACGAAACATATTATTATTTTCTAACCATAGGCTTCGGATTTATTTAAAGATGTGTTAGGTGAATCTGAACGCAAATACTGTTGCTTATTATCAAAACTCTCTATGGTTTGCAAATAGATCAAATCAATTGTTAAACAAAATGGATAAAAGCCAGATTCAAAATAACGTTTCTAAATAAGCCTTTTTAAAGAATTACAGGCGATACATTAATCAATTCAATTATTTACTATATGTTGTGTTCAATTTGAATGGTAGAACATTATTATTGTTATAATTGTGATGATTTCTGTTAACCTATTTTGTTGGTCATTATGAGAAGAAAATGAATTAAATGATAGATCATAAAAAGTACCTTGTATTATTAAATGGCCGCAACAGTCTTTTTATAATAGAAAAAACTGATCAATGTAGAAAATGGAAAAGGGTCAAAAAATCATTATCCTTATATCAATAGTGATTATCGGCATAACTGCAGTAGTAATTGCAGCCATTTCACCATATGCTTTTGAAGAGCAGTGTAAACAAAAGGCCAAAGAGATATTGAATAACCTGTATTCTATTGAAGGGGGTAAGGAGGCGTTTCTCAGATCTAACAGTCAAGGATTGCTTTCCAGTGAGGGAAAGGGGGATTTACAAAACTTGAAAAATGTGATAAGTCAATGTCCCAATTTAAAACCCATGCCTGAAGAGCAATTGGGTATTGATCTCTCTGCTCTGAATATACATTAGATTCTACCAGCGAAATCATGGATTTCAAGAGTTATCATTTAGGTAACTATATGTGTGCTCTTTTTCATCGAAAGTATCTTTAGGTGGGCTAAATGTTGTTGGGTTTAAACATTCCCTGTGCTTTAAGTTATACTTCAATTATACCTCAAAAGTACCCCTGAAAGCCACAAATAACATATTCTGCAGAAGGTTGGTTTTTTATACGTTCTGTTTTTAGGTTCAGAAAAAAATAGTTCCATCAGACTATGACATTCGCTAAGATAATGTGGTCGAAAAACCATAAATGGAATTTGTAAAGACCGTTATCTTTTTGAGAAGTATCATTTTTTATTCTTCAACTATGTTGTTTTTGTTAATTGCCATTTGGAATGGCGTCATTATGATTTTCCCTCTTTTTGTACACATGCCATTTTCATCATGCTAAAATGAGTCGAACCCCCCGGCATCCATATCCATACCTCCAGCTCCAGCATCACCAGCTCCAGCATCACCAGCGCCTACGTCTCCCCCACTGTCAGAAGCAGCATCCCCAGTGTCTTCCGCCCCACCCGTTTCATCTACCTGACCCTCTGTCATTGAGCTTTCAGCTGGATTCATGGCCATTCCCATGAAGGACATCATTGAAGCAAAAAACATTACACTCATTATTCCTGAAAATAACATCATGGGCATCCACATTCTGTTAGAGTCCATAAAACTTTGCATTTGGCCTCGTTCGCCAGTTTCGTATAGTTGCTGGAGGTGTTGAGATTTATTGGACAACTCTTGTTTCTTTGTGCTTAGCATTCTCATTCCTGTTTCAGAAATGTAAAGCTCAATCTTTTTGTTACCGAAGAAACCTTTTTTCACATCCTTTGTTATTAGTTTTTGCGCATTGAGGTCATTTACAATTAATTCTACCTCATCCTTAGACAATTTAGTAACCCTGACAATACTGTCTACCTTTTTCATACCCCTTGATATTGCATCCAGGACTATGAAATGATTTGGGCTTTCATTAGATGAGTTGTTTGAAGACATAGCCTTATAGGGGCGGATAATTATTTAAAGTGTAGGTTGGGATCCAATTTGCGACCAACATCCCTTTATTACTATGCTATTTGTATAACATTTCTTGATAGAGTGTAAAGCCTGAACATAAAGGTTAACGGGTCTTTCTCCACTTTATTCTTTTTGCAAGGTGGGTATTGTCTGTTTTTGTGTAGTCGCTTTATTTGATGTTACCTGATTTAGGAAATAAATGCCCAATCATCCTTTTGGATGCAATGATTTTTTGTAATGGATTGGGTCAGATAAACTAGATCTGCCAAATTGTTTAACAAATTATGCTTTACTATTTCCGTTTACACCAAATAATAAATCTGGAAGGGATGAGTTTGGGGTTAAACTGGTATTATGACTTGAGGTTAGTTAGAATTTCTCGCACAATATTATCATCCGGGTAATAACTTTTTATTATTTGCTGGGGTATTGTGTCGTGCCATCCAAGAAATATATTGTTAACAGAATAGGATGCAATATAAGGTAATTATGAAATTCGGATATTGTTGATTATGTTTATGATGACATTGCTAAAAGTGTTACCGTTGCCCAAACATATAGTTGCTGAAGGTGTTGAGTTTTTTCCATAAGGTAAATGTCATTAAGTAATCCAAAGTATTTGGGGTTCTGAATTATTGTTTTTAGATTAAACATAAAAAATTTTGTACCTATTCAGGTTGCCTGTAAAATAGGTGTTTCTGACAAAGAGAAAAACAACAGATGCTGATTAGAATATTACTTTTCAAAATAAGTGATACTGGTTGGACCTCTTCCCGTTACGGTTTTGGATTTGTATTTTTGATATGTGAAACTGAATTCTTGTTTACAATTTATTCATTGTGTTGATTGGAGATAGAAGATAGAGATGCTGGCTGATGTAGTCAGCTGAGAGCTACATCCAAAATCATCATTATCACAAAACCAAATAGAAGACAAAGCGTTGCCAAATCTCCATTTCCCCCTCTCTGAGATTCTGGTATCACTTCCTCCACCACCACGAAAATCATGGCTCCAGCTGCAAAACTAAGTGCATATGGTAGCAAAGGCTGAGCTAAATACACAAAAGCAGCTCCAGCTACAGCCGCAAATGGCTCCACAACAGCGGATAACTGGCCATACCAAAAACTTTTGAGTCTAGATAGTCCTTCACGGCGCAATGGCATGGCTACAGCCATTCCTTCCGGAAAGTTTTGCAAACCAATTCCTATGGCAAGCGAAATTGCTGCACCTAAAGTGGCTCCAGGGATTCCTAACGATGCGGCTCCAAAGGCAACCCCTATGGCCATTCCCTCGGGTATGTTGTGTATTGTTATTGCAATCACCAGAAGAATGCTTCTTTGCAATCTCGTTTTTGGCCCTTCCGAATCGGAATCAAGTGGAAAATTAACATGCAAATGGGGAATAATCCTGTCTGCTATCCTAATGGCTATGCCACCCAATGAAAAACCTATTGCAACTGGTAACCATGAAGGTATGCTATTGTCATTCTGCATTGTGGATAGATCAAGTGCCGGTAAAAGCAGGGAAAAGAAACTCGCAGCTAACATCACACCCGCTGCAAATCCAAGCATACCATCCAGAACCTTTCTGTTTACCTCTTTTGTTAAAAATACCGATGCCGCTCCAATTGTAGTTAGAAGCCATGTGAACACAGTTGCAACAAAAGCCTGAAGTATTGGACTAAGTTCTGCCAATGATGAGAAATTCATGACGAAGCATTGATTCAAATGAATAATCGTTTAATATGTCTTTAAAAAAAACTATATTACTTGAGCCAAGTCTTTTACCGTTTTTTTATGGGGCCACCACAACATCAACAAAGGGAAATGGAGATTTGAGTATTAAAAGGATATTGTAAATTGGTTGCATGTGCAGTAATGATTAGTCGCGATTTTATTTATTTCAATTCATTCAAATGTACATTTATCTGTTCAGTTAACTTGTACCAATTCAATTACATAATTTGTTATAGTTGCAAGCAGGATATCGGGGATTTTTGTGCTCAATTTCATATG
>JACDHC010000052.1 GCA_013821245.1 Candidatus Nitrosopumilus sp. | reverse complement strand
TGTATAAAATCACCTTTCCATCTATATTTCTTGCAGCCCTGCCGAAAGTTTGAACCAGACTGGTGTAGTTTCTTAAAAACCCTTCCTTATCTGCATCCATTATTGCCACAAGGGAAACTTCGGGCAAGTCCAACCCCTCCCTTAGTAAATTAATACCAACCAGAACATCAAAATCCCCTGACCGTAGTTGCCTTAGTAACTCGGTTCTCTCTATCCCGTTGACCTCTGAGTGAATATACCTTACCTTTATTTCTTTTTTTGATAAAAACTCTGCCATATCCTCGGCCATCTTTTTGGTTAGTGTTGTGACAAGGGTCCTTTGGTTTTTTTCCACCCTTTTGTTAATTTCCTTTATAAGGTCATTGATTTGTGTTTTTGTCTCTCTGATCTCGATCTCTGGATCCAAAAGCCCTGTTGGCCTTACAACCTGTTCAACTAGGCTGTCTTTGTTGCTTAGTTCATATTTTCCGGGAGTTGCAGAAACAAAAATCACATTATTAAAATACTCCTCAAACTCCTCAAACTTAAGCGGTCTGTTGTCAAATGCACTGGGCAGCCTAAATCCATAATCAATCAATGTTTTCTTCCGTGAATAGTCTCCCTTATACATTGCCATCACTTGGGGTAATGTGACATGGGATTCATCAATTACTAACAAAAAGTCTTCTTCAAAAAAGTCTAAAAGACAATATGGTGGTTCGCCAGGCCTTCTTCCGTCAAAGTGCCTTGAATAGTTTTCAATTCCGTTGCAGTACCCCAGTTCTGAAATCATTTCCAAATCATAATTTGTCCTGGACTTTAGCCTTTGTTTTTCTAATTCTGACGGGAATTGGGGCAACCATTTTTCCAATTCGTCTTTTATTGATTCAATTGCTTTGTTTTGCACATTTTCATCAATCAGGTAGTGTTTTGCTGGAAAAATGGTTATTATCCTCTCCTCTCTAAGTGTTTCCTTTGTATCTTTATCTAAAATGAAAATATTCTCTATTAGGTCACCATAGAGGCTTATTCTGACCATCTCCTTTGAATATCCGGGTATTATGTCAATAGTGTCTCCCTTTAACCTGAAAGTTCCATTCTCAGGACTGATGTCATTTCTTTCGTATCTGATCTTTACTAATTTATGTATAATTGACTTTCTGTTGATTCTCGCCTCCTTTTTTAATATTATTGACTGCTCTTTCCATTCTGTAGGGGAGCCAAGTGAATAAATGCATGAGACTGTCGCGACTATGATGGTTGGCTCACCTGACAATAGCATTGAGGTCGCCTCGAGTCTCATTTGCTCAATTTTCTCATTAACTTCAGTATCCTTTTCTATATAGGTATCAGTTTGTGGCATGTAACTTTCGGGTTGATAATAGTCGTAGAAGCTCACAAAATACCCAACGTTGTTATCCGGAAAGAAATCTTTAAATTCTGCATATAACTGAGCAGCTAAAGTTTTGTTATGGGAAATTACCAAAACGTTTTTGTTTAGTTTTGAGATTACATTCGCAATAGTAAATGTTTTACCGCTTCCAGTAACACCAAGCAAAATTTGCCTTTTTTTATTTGATTTTATTCCGGAAACCAATTTATTGATTGCCTGTGGTTGATCTCCCTTGGGAGACATTTTCTCTGATAAAGCGAATTTTTTTTTTATATCTGAACCTTTACCGCCATAATCGTCATCATCATTAGTTAACACATTGCCAGAAGAAAAAGAAGGAGGGGAAGCAGCAGCAGGGGAAGAATGTGGAGAAAAGTTATTCATTCCGATTATGTTAACATATAGAAATTGTAGGTATTTATTTTATGACATTTTGATACCTGACAAAAACCTATGAATATTTGTTAAGTGCATCAACCGGTGAAATTTTTGATCCCTTGTAAGCCGGATACAAACCGGAAAAAACACTCAATCCTATCACTGTGAGGAATATCTTGGATATTTCTACTATGTTGAATATGGGTGTGATTTTTATTGGGATGTTCAGAAAGAACAAGAAGGCATTTAAAAGAACATGGGAGCCCAAATATCCAAATAGAATTCCAATACTGGCGCCAAGTATGCCCAGTATCGCAGACTCTGTCAAAAACATGCCTAATATTGTTTTGTTTGTGCCGCCAAGTGCCTTTATTATTCCTATTTCCCTTGTGCGTTCAACAACTGATGTGTACACCGTGATAATGATTCCTATCGCTCCCACAATCAATGAGAATACTGCTATACTTGATATGAAGGTGGAAACACCCACAATAAATTTGGTCAGGGTTTTTATGATTTCCAGGGAGTTTAAAATTGTAACCTGGTTGTTAAAATGGTTTTGTATGTTTCTTACAATTTCGTCCACTTTGTCAACATCATGATAAGTTAAAAAGGCTATGTCGTAGTCATTGGATTTATTGAGGATTTCTTTACCCCTTTCAGTTTCAATGAAAACTGAGTTGTCTATTATTGGGTTTCCAGTTGAATTGATGGTTGCTATGACATTGAAATTGTTGTCGTCATTGTAATCGGATTCCATTGTGGTTGATATTATGTTTTCTTGATTAATGTTTTGGATGGATATTACATTGCTGCTCTCCACCCCCCTGCTGATGTTCTTGTCTCCATTTTGTGGAAAAAGGGTTTTGCTTATTTTTTGAGGGATTACTATAAGGTTCCCTTTTTTTGAGGATTCTTGCGTTAGCTGGTTATTGTCAAGATCTGGGATAATATTCTTTAAACTATTAAAATTTGTTGCAATGACGTTAGAGATTTCTGAATTGTTGCCTTTTTTCAATACTATCATACCTTGAAACGCCGGCTCTACCGAATCCACCCCCTGTATGCCTTCCAAATACTCTATGGCCTTGTAGTCAAAAGGCACTCTTTTTTCTATCATGGTCAGGTTTTGGTCAAACAGAACTTGAAGTTTGTTTTGGATGTTTTCCAGATTGGATTGTTGAATTTTTTCTGAATTTGAAATGACTATCTGGTTTGGTAGGATTTTTTTAAAATTTTGCTCTACAAATGATATGAGGCCTTGCGTCAAACTGCTAAGGGACACTAGCAAGCCACAACCCATGGTTATCATCAAAATTGTGAGTATGTTTCTGGTTCTCCGTTCCTTTAACGAACTTAATGTCAAAAGTACAATCTCTTTAAAATCCATATTTTCTTTATGAGAGAAATTACCCTGGTTGCTATATAATGTTTTTAAAGAGGATTTTGACTACAGTGATATTGGGAAATTCAAACGAAATTCTCTCTATTAAAAACATTCCTTGCGAAACTCTGGGTAGTTTTGAGAAATTTCTTCTGTCTGATGGCTATAGAATCAACGAGGTTCTTGCAACAAAACAAACCATACCGGAAAATGTAGGCAATTTTGATGCGGTTTTTATATTGGGTGGCCCCATGTCTGCAAATGACAATTTTGATTACCTGTTGAAGGAAAAACATCTCATCGTCAAGTCACTTGAGCTGGGAGTTCCTGTTTTGGGCATTTGCTTGGGATCTCAACTCATAGCTGAATCTTGTGGCGGAAAAGTTTATCCTGGAAACAAAAAAGAAATTGGTTGGAATTTCGTTGATATAACGGAAAACGGTAAAAATTCACTGTTTAAAAATATCCCCGATGGAAAAATCCGGGTATTCCAGTGGCATGGGGATACATTTGCATTGCCTGAGAGTTCGGAGATACTGTCCCATTCCAGTCTTTATTTGCAGGCATTCAGGCATAAGACTGCTTATGGAATTCAGTTTCACTTGGAAGTGACATCAAAAATGATTTTTGACTGGATAAAAGTGTACCATGAAGAGATTTTAAATGAAAATTTGGACAAACGAGAATTAGTGTTTGATGTGGAAAAAAAAGTTACAGAACTACACAAATGCTCTGAAACAGTTTATAAAAACTTTATCTCAATTATCAATTAAAATTTTTTTAATAGACTGGGGTCTTCAAAAAAAATTGTTAACGCGCCTTTAAAAATGGATGAGTAATTGACTTCTTATTTTGTTTGTAGCTTTCCAAAAGATCCCTGATGTTTGTCAACAAAACAAAGCAAACCCTGTTCAAATGATGCGTTGCGTTTTGCATGTGCCGTAAAAGAATAAATCAATGGGGGAAAACATGTCAGTCAGTTACAGGCGGCGACAACTATGGAAACGAAAAATCCTTGACTAACTAATAAATAACACCAAAAAGCATTATAATATTGAATTAAATTAAACAAAAGCCACAATACCTCACCATCATCAGCATCATCGTCAGTAACTTCAACATCGCCATCTCAGATGCCATATTCGATAATGAAAACAAAAGACAAAATGAAAATTTCTTTGGACAACATGAGATTTAGTCTAATTGACTACTACACCAATATTTTAAAAACAATTGTTTACCTTAATTCAATTTCTCAGTCTAGTGGTGCTATAACAGAATCAATTTCCAATCTGTATGAACAGATAATTAAAGACCCCCAAGAAGTAACAGAAGATGGGCCTATGACCAAAACAACAAATGCCCCGTCAACATCAAGCAGCCCGCAAAACATAATATCCATCTTAAATTATCTTAAGTTTACCGGTTTTATTGATTATTACATAGACAATATGAAAAAAGACAAAATTACAATAACCATATCACCAGTTATATCTGCATTTTTACTTCAGTATTACTTTGAAATATTGAATGTGTTGGACATTTCAAGTCCTGGTTCTGCTTTATTAAAGGATCCAAAGCACAAGGAAGATGAAAAAATCCTCCTATTGCAAAAATTGTTTGTGGCCTCATCCCTGATAAATTCTTCTATTGGCTCGGGAGCATCCCAATCATCGTCGGGTGACTACTGATTTCGATATGGGGTAAGCATAACACCTGCAAATAAAAAATTGGAGTTGCTGTTTTTTGTAACGTGGGCTCAAAGGAGACTAAAATGCCCAAAAAAACCCAATTTACGCCTAATCGCAATATGTGGGAGTTGAGATGTTAAAATAACTATTTCCCATATTCGATGATTTGCAATCAACTGAAGGGGCCGGATTTGTTGCCTGTTTGGCATTAAAAAAAATGAATCCCAAATTAGCCCACCATTAAAAAAACATGCGACTTTTGTCAACAACCATTACCAAACCGGCGATTTAACTGTGGTTTTTTATCATTGGCAACTACTCATCTTTTTTAGTTTCTGCCTCTTTTTTTTCAGGGGTTTTAATTTAATCTGTTTAGCTTTTACAACACAATGTTTCGTTTTGATTTTGTTTGCTTGTCAGTTTGTTTGTTTGTTTGTTTGTTTTTTTTGAAGATCTGCTTATCATATGCTTTGGTTATGGCCCCTATTAGTTAATGAATGAAGCAGTAACAAAAATGTGCTTGCAAAAACTGGATTTTTTGTGAAATGAAGGGTGTGGTGATATGATATTTGTTGTCGGATACCTGTCAGATGGTGGTCAGATGGTGGTCAGATGGTGGTCAGATGGTGGTCAGATGGTGGTCGGGTAGTATTGCCATGACACTAATGGCATACTAATGGCAATGACAAAAGCCCACTCTGAAATATTATATATCTAACGCGTAAGATACTTGTTGTCAAAGCTGAAGAATGGGCGCTCCAACTCCTCTATCGATAAAAATTGCAGTGTTAGACGGATGGCTTAAGGGCATATCCCGTAAATCAATTGCAGAAAGCAACAAAATTGGAGAAGGGACTGTTTCGGATATAATACAAAAGGCCAGAAACGAAGTTCAAGATATAGATTTATTGAGGGCACTTGCCGTAACATTGAGAAAAAACAGCATCGATGTAAATGAGTTTGCTTCAACAATTAGATTAAAAAAAGTTTTGGATAGGATAGGATTGCCTGAAGAAAAATTAGAAAAACTACTTGAAGAGATAAATGTTCATTGCTTTAGAGGGGGATATACCGAGAAGGATTTTGTATCAAAAATAGATGAAGTGTTTGACATAGCAGCTGAACTTAATACTTCAATGTGGGGCATCCAATCACAACTAAATCAAAAGAGAATGGAAATAGAGGAACTTGATAAAAAAATAGCAGACAAGAAAAAGACCTTGGGAATGTAATTGAGATATATGGTGCAACTGTTGAGGAATTGGAAGTACAGATAAAGCAGATCTTCAAAAGAGAAATAAAATGGCAAAATAGCTGGACGATTATCCGGTTATCAAACCCGATTGATTCTTGTTTTAAAAATGTCTATTATTAAATGTATTATGCCATACAAATATTGTAAATAGTTCATGTCAAATTCCAATAATGTTGTTGATAATGATAATGAAATTAATTGGTCCGAAGTTATAAAGAAGGAAGCAAGAGGTAGTAACGACGCAGATTTTGGGGAAGTGCAGGAAGTTGTTTTGCATTATGTATTGACCGAAAAAGGCATACTTAACAAAGACAAATTTTACCTTCCGAGGGCCTTAGTTGAAGGATTTGATGGGGACAAGTTAAGGTTCAATATATCTGAAGAGGAGGCTGATGAAAAATTCAAAAGAGATGAAGCACCTGCTGCTGAAGAATATGACATATTCAGTAGAAAAAAAACTTTGAAAACGAAAAACTTTGAGCCAAAAGAAGCAGACAAACAGCAAGATAAACAAGTCGTGGATAAGGAATTTGAGGAAAGGGCAAGACAACAGGCAGAAGAAAAAGCAAAGATGGAGGCTGAAAGAAAAGCCCAGTCAATAGCCCAGCAAATACAGGACAAAGCAAAGATGGAGGCTGAAAGAAAAGCCCAGTCAATAGCCCAGCAAATACAGGACAAAGCAAAGATGGAGGCTGAAAGAAAAGCCCAGTCAATAATTCAGGAGGCTAGAGATAAAGCCAAAGTGGAAGTGGATGAGGTGGTAAAGATGGAGGCCGATCAAAAAGCCAATGAGATTATAGAGGAGACTGAGGAAAAAGCTAAGAAAGAAGCAGAAGAGAATTCTCAATCAATAATCCAACAGGCCGAGGACAGGGCCCGACAGGAGGCTGATAGGCGATCTAAGGAACTAATCCAACAGGCCGAGGACAGGGCCCGACAGGAGGCTGAAGATAAGATTACAAGAACTCCACAAACAACTGAAAAGATGATCCTATACACTCAAGAGGAAATTAGAAATCCTGAAGTAAATGGTTATGATGCAAACAATCCAGTTTTCAATCCCTTTATTACAGGCATTACTTTGTGGCAAAACTATTCTACAATATGGATGAATATATCCAAACAGATCCTAGGTAATACCAAGAGAATGGCTAGAGATTTTGAAGATACAATGGGAAAGACTTGGTCAAAATCTAGATGGTAAAAGAATAATCAAATGGAAGAAACGCATAAGAAGATATATCTATCCATTACCCTTGACATGACCTTTGCCTTATGGGCTTAATTTTATAAATAATCTATAAATATTATGCCATATCGCAAACATAAACTAAACCCATTTCATACTAATTTGATTTTTATCTTTAAATGATTAATAAAATATTGCTTTTGTGCCGTTTCATAAAAAAAAGGGTGGAGGGCGCTTACTTCTATACCAAACTTATATTGTAACTGTAACTAAAAGTAATTGATAATTCTTTTGCATTTAAATTATGATTCTGGGAAGTGTCATTGAGTTTCCCTGATGATGTGTGAGTTTTTGTTTTTAAATAACTTGAATGCCTGAGAAAAGAATGTAATTAAAGGTTTAGAGAATGGCTCCTATTATTGGATGTAACTGTGGTTTTCTTATAGTTTGCTTCATAAGGTTTCCCTGTTCATGTTGAGAAATGGTAAAAATAGAACATAACTATCCAAAGATGGTGAAACACTGCATAACTAATCTTGTGTTTTTTGAAATTTAATTGATATGTATACCGTAGCAAAAGATCAAATAGACTGTAATTGACAGTAATCGATGATAAAAGCATGTCATTAAACTTAAACCAAAAAAGTGCCGCCATTTCTAAAGCATCCCTTGTAAATGGTGCTTTTTGCATAGTATTCTAAATGCCTTTTATTATAACTATAATCTGCAATAAATGGTTAACAGGTTTAGACGCAAAAATCCTATAGAAGGGAATCCTGAGGTTTCTCCTAAACCGAATTTTTTTAGTAAATTGGTTGGCAAATTAAAAAACAAAAACAGAATAATCAAAAAACCACCAAGTGCAAATCCCTTCATAAGAACGACAACAGCAACAGCGCCATCCCCACCACTAATAGTATCAACCAGAGGCCACTTTAGCCTTTTAACTGGAAAATTGAGTTTGTTGTCCCATGCATCTGGATATGACTATTATGACAAATCAAAATTCCGCAGAACTTTTTATACGGATATAGATGAATTAGTAATGTATATCCATGGTGTATGGGCTGACCACTACGCTGCCAAAGAACAAACAGAGCGAACTAGCCTGTCATTAAATGCAAATGGATATCATGTTCCAATAATGGGTTTCAGCTGGGACTCTAACACTGCTGTAAATCCAATAGGCTGGAATATTGCTAAATTCATAGCCGGTCATAATGGATCAATGCTTGCAAAATTCATCTCTGATTTTAAAACTAATTATCCAAACGTAAACATAAGGATCATTGCTCATTCTTTGGGGGCAAAAATAGTTGAAAGCGCCCTGATAACGTTGAATAACATTAAGAAATTAAGTAATAAACATACACAATACGACATTGCCTCAATACATCTGATGGGGGCAGCCATCAATGATATATCCACCTCAAAAAATACCGCATTTGGAAACGCTATAGAAAACACTGTAAATGCCTTTTATAACTTATACAATCCGGAAGACAATGCACTTAAGGGTGCATATGTAAAGACCGAGAATCAAAATCCATTGGGCTTATACGGTCTTAAAAAAGGTGAACCATTTCCCGTAAATTATGCTGAACGCAACGTTAGGTATGAAATACCCCCATTAAAAAGGGCAAGCGGAATATACCAATCTTTTTGTGATAGGTCAGTATATGGGTGGGGTGATAACCATTGTGGATATATTGGATTTAGAGAACCTTATCCATTCAATAAATTCCTTAAAGACGATGGAGCAATTAATGTAATTGTAGAAGATTGGAGAAAGGAAAGTAACAGATATTGGTAGCAGCTCTTCACCATTTACAATCGTAAATTTTGTATGCAGTGAAATAACGGTAGTAGAATGGTGGCCTTATAAACAAGGATATACTTAATCATGCAATAACAAAACATTTTTTTCCATGTCATCCATACCTAAACAGCAAAATAGTGCGTGGTTATTTCAACAGTATAAAATTAACTGCCCTTATGTGAAGTCCTGCACTTTATTTCTTGAGACTAGAGCATAACAACATCATTGACATTTTTATATCATTTGATCTATCCATAAAAAGAAGGTTAACTTCATGTTCAAAATTGTAAATAGAAAGGTTAGTGGTTGTTGCCAGGTAAAAAGTATATGATAACTAAAATATTTTTATCTGACACGTTAGGTGGTTAAACACACTCCTCAATTCTTCCAATGTATTGGAGAACGAAAATGTTATAGTTGTGTTCATACAAGAGCTACCTATTATGGAACTCTAAATAGGTTTTGATTTAAAGTCTGTGTTTTAATTTACACATGTTAACAGGGAGTGTTTGACTAATTATGAGGTGAGTTTACCAAAACAAAATAAAAACACATGTTGACAGAACGTTTTCCATTGATTAACTCGCAAAGGCACTTGACCATGTGACTTATGTGCATCCAATAGGCAAAGTGGTGTCAGGGGTGTGAAAGAAATAAAACGAGATACCATAAAATTAAATCTCTTTATCATTTACGGTAATTCTTTAGTATTATTGCAATATGCATCCATATACGTTCGTATTTGCAAAATTTTTGAATTAGTCAATATAAGGTTTAGTAAAAATCATTGATTTCTATGGTGTCAAAATCAGTCCAAATGTTATACCCTGTAAATACAAATACCTGAAAATGAAGATGCGGAATATATGTATAGCCTGTCAGGCCCACCTTGGCTATCTCTTGGCCTGTTCGTACTTGTTGGCCTGCTCTTACTTTCGCACTATTTCGTTCCAAATGGTCATACCTGGTATATTCTCCATTTGGATGCATAATTGAGATAAAGTTAGAATAGTTCCAGTATGAAGGATCAGGGCCTCCAACATTGGAATCATCTTTGACATATGTAACCGTACCGTCTGCTGCAGCAAGGACTGGGGTATTTTCTGGAACAATAAAATCAACTGCGTTTCTAAGATTACCCATATGAGCCGGAGAGGTTCTATCTATTCGTTGTAGCAGGTTTTGTGGTACCGGTATTCTATATTTGTTCTTGGTACTCATAAAGAATATACTATCTTTTTGCAGTGCAGTTTAATATATTATTAAAGGAAAACAAATGGCAGAAAATGTACTTACATCTTTAAAAAAAAGATGATTATCTATTGTGTTATTTTTTATTGCTTTTTTGTTGATGCTGTTGTTGTGGTAGAGTATGTGGTTTTGTTGGTAGAAGAATCATTGTTGTCGTTGTTGTTTTGGTTGTTGTTGTTTTGGTTGGCTTCTGAAACTGATTCTGAAATCCTTCTTGAGTTTTGTTCAAAGGTTCTTGCTGCATTTACGTTTAGGTTGGAAAGGTGTCTTGAATTGTCTCGTGCTTGTTGCAATGTTGATTTCCATGAGTCAAGGTTTGAGAAGATGATGTTGTTCGTCAACCTTATTGCTGATACTGCGTTGTCTGCGAAGTTGCTGACAAATTGGGTGTATGCCTTTGTCATGGAGTCTGGGGA
>JACDHC010000219.1 GCA_013821245.1 Candidatus Nitrosopumilus sp. | reverse complement strand
GGATGATATTATCTATTGGCTACAGATATATTTTATAAAATCTTGTCGTTAAACTTAAAATCTGTTATCTAATGCATATGCAATTATGTCCCTATAGCACTTTATTAAATTTGATTTTGCTGTTGTAATCATATTCTATGCTTGATTTTATTATATGCTTTGAGAGCTCCTGGAATACGAATTATGGTTTTTTTTGTTGTCTTTACAAAGGATGATTTACCCTGTTTTCTAAGATACCTTATATTCTTTTTAAAATCATGTACTAATTCTTTATTTTTGGATATGTAGCAAATTAGGGATACACTGTCATCTATGAAATAACATTCACCTAAACTTCTTAGATCATTATCTGTCCATCGTGATCTGTGTGTTTCATATACATTACCAAAAGCGTCTTTTTGGGGACTTGGTTTTCTAGGTGTGCTTATTAAAACTCCTTTGTTGTTTTTTATCAATGTTTTTAGCAGATTTGAACCTTCCTTCTTCTCAAAATGTTCTAATACGTCAATCAGTAAAATTAAATCGTACTTATAATCCAAATCTGTTACTAAATCTAAAATATTTGTATCGTAGATATTGTTGTAAATGTATCTATGTAATGGTGTAATGTATTCTTTAAAAACCTCAACACAATCAATCCTTTTTTTAAACTCATACTTTTGTCTTCCATCCCACAGTTCTAGATATTCCCTACACAAAACTCCAAACTTTCCATATCCACTTCCTATATCGAGAAGAGAATTGGGTTTCAAAGATATTATCATCTCCATTATCTTTGAGATATGATAATATTGGCTTGAAGGCATTCTTTAAACATTTTTTTAAATTGTCTGCTTTAATAATGTTTAAGTAAGCGTTTACAATTGTTGTACTCCAAAAAAAAAGTTATCGAAATTGATTAATGCGTTTATAAGCGGCAAAATCAATTTATCAAATCCAATTTGTGTTAAAAATATGTTTATTGATTGATTTTTCTAAATACGGTTCTATATCATATCTGCTTTATTGTTTTATGTTACAGTGGTTTTGTTATTGGTTAAATATTTCGTTGATAAAATACCTTGATGGCGTTAGTCTTTTTGTAATGCGTTTAACTGAGGCATGCCAAAATAATTCAAACACGCATAACTACTGTTAGATTATGAATTCGCATTCTTTGTTGGTTTTGATGTGTTGACAGTTATTGTAGGCTTTGGACTATTGCCCAATCCTTGGGTAAAACTAAATTAGAGAAACAAACTAATGTCCTGTATGCCAAAGAAAATTGATCGAACTTTTATACGACGAAGATGGTTGGACTTTAGAAATGGTCATAGTATTTATCTGATATTTTTGCTGACATTTACTAACTTTATCTTGATAACTTATAATTTTGCCATAAAGCAGATGCCATTTGGGATCGGTGATTACTTGAATCTTCCTGTGTTTGTTGTTTTGTTTGCTCTTTTGTATGTTCCAGTTGCAATTGTGTTGGGTGTTTGGCATAGAAAACATCAGTATTCTGTGGAAAATGAGGCTTTGCTTAGGCAGAACTGGATGTGGGCTTGGGTTATGCAATATCAAATCAGATTGATAAAGGGAAAAACCAATCCCAAGGAGGATGAGTACATTATAACTTATTTAAATGATATTTTAAAAAGGACAAACAAAAGTGAATTAGTTGGTGAGGATATTGGCAGTGTTATCCCAATTCCAAAAGAGGAAAAGCTTGATACCGGTAAAAATAATTGATACCATATGCTGTTATAATGCGTTTACTAGTCTTCTCATCTTGTCAAAACTGATTTCAAACCCAAATCTTTTCTCTTCTTTTTTCATGTTTTTATACATGCTAACCAACAGGTTAAAGTGCCTAACTGTGTTTAACTTGCCGTCCATCTTTAATCGAATGATTTTATAAACATCATGATAGTAGTGGAATTTTTCTAACACATTTTTTCTGTATGCTTCCTTATCAAATTTGTCTGTGCTATCTTTGCTTTGTTCAATGACTTTTAAAAATATTTCACAACATAGCAGTGATGGAATGATTCCTTCCCCTAACATCGGAAACACAGTGCCTATCGACTCTCCTACTCCTATGATGTTGTTATTGTAGAATGGTTCCATTAACTTTGGTGGTGATAATCGTATTGGTCTTCCAATTTTTTTTATTATTTTTGCATTGGGGTACCGGTTAAAAAACTCCTTTATTCCATAATATTTCTTATCTATGTCTCCTGCACCCACAAAACCCATTCCATTGCTCAATGGGAAATACCAAAAATAACCTCTTGCCCCTTTGTACCCGATGACATAAAATTCCTCGATATCATGGATATTCCCGACCAGATATTCATAAGCTGGAATAATGAAATCATTTTTAGTTTTTGGCAGTAATGCTCTGTGAAAACCAGTACAATCTAAAACATAGTCGTATTTGTCTGAAGGAAATGTTTCTCTGTTGCAAACTGATCCATATTTTATGTTTATATCTTTGAGTAAGTCTGTCTCCCATTGTTTTTTATCGTATGTTACCAATCCATGTAACTCCAAAAACTCCTCTTTGTCATTGGGAAGCTCCATTCTGAGTCTTTTTCCAACATGGTGTACATATTGGTTGAAATCTAGGCCTGCTTTTTTAGAAAAGTGCTCAAGCATGTGTTTTGAGGCCCCCCATGCACATACTGGCCAATGATTTTCTTTTTTAAATGCCTCAAACATTGTTATTTCATGACCATTACTATAAAGCATATTGCCCAAATAACTGCCAGCAACTCCTGCCCCTATAATGGCAAATTTCAATTTCTACCTTTATGCTTTATCAAACAATATTAATTTTTGTTTAGCCAAGCAATGGCTGTGATGTGGTGGTTTTGACTAGTTTTAATGCTAAATAAAAATTCATTATAAGAATGATATAATTGATCTAATTACTAGTAATTTATGTTTCATATGCATTAATCTTGAACTAGGTACATACAGTAGTTTCCCATATATATTATACAATGGTTAGTTTGTTCGAATGAATAATAAAATATACCTCATGGCAGCAATATTGGCATTTGCATCTGTTGGTGCTTTGTTAACACAACCAACTTTGGCATCCGCACAAAGCAGCATGATTGAGAATATTTTGGATAGCGCTCTTCCAACTAATAATAACAGTAGTAATAATGATAATGATAATGACAATGATAATGAAGGGGATCCAACAACAACAACAACACCTATCTCTGGCACCGCAGATTCCGCATCTAATACCGCTGATGCAGCAGAAGCAGCAGCACCAATCAGCACAAGTTTGTCCTGCGGCCAGGTTATCAGTGAAAGCGTAAAGCTCTCAGCAAACCTTGAGTGCAGC
>JACDHC010000051.1:1508-10877 GCA_013821245.1 Candidatus Nitrosopumilus sp. | reverse complement strand
CGAACTACTGTCCTTGGGAGGGAGTGGAGTTGTGGAAAAAGTGCAACTTGAAACAAATAAAACACTGGAGCAAACATCCACCACCGGCCAATCCAAAACCACCAAACCGCATTTGGAGTTCCCCCCAATAGTCTATGGTGAGGCAAAGTCAAAATCAAACCCACATGGCAAAACAATACTTTTCTACAATCACTATGATGTTCAGCCAGAAGATCCTTCCGAGTTATGGAAAGATGATCCCTTTAGCGGAAGAGTAGAAGGAAACCGTATTTATGGCAGGGGTGCTTCGGATGACAAGGGCGAGCTTGTCACCAGAATCAAGGCAGTTGAATACTTTTTGCAGGCAACAAACGGCGACCTGCCATGCAATGTAAAGTTCATTGTAGAGGGTGAAGAGGAGATAGGTAGCCCACATCTAAGGGACTATCTTCTGCAATACAAGGACAAGCTCAAATGCGACGTTGTAATATGGGAAAGCGGGTATATTGACTCCAAGAGCAGATCGGTTGTCTCGCTGGGCCAAAAAGGTATTCTTTGTGTGGAGCTGAATGTAAATGGTCCCTCCCATGACATACACTCAAGTCATGCTGTTTTGGTCGACAATCCCGCAATAACCCTTTCAAAAATAATATGTAGCATGGTAAGCCAGAGAACAGGAAAAATTCTGATAGAGGACTGGTACAGGGAAGTAAAAGGTTTTTCCAGGAGAGAGCTGATGGCTATCGCCCAGGAGGAGTTTGACGAAGAGGATTTTAAGAGGGAAATAGGCATCAAGAATTTTGCCAACAACAAGACCGGAATTGACGCAAAGAGAGCGCGTGTGGGGTACCCTACGTGCAATGTTTCGGGGTTGATATCCGGCTATGGGGGACCAGGCTTCAAGACAATAATCCCATCAACAGCAACAGCAAAAATTGACTTTCGACTTGTCCCGGAAATGGATCCCAACATTCAATTTCAAAGACTCCAAAATCACATTGCAAAGAAAATTGAACTGGAAAAAGAAGGGGAACCTGCAAGTGGGAATAAAGTTGAGGCAAAGTTTCTGAATGGGGAACCTGGATACAGGACTCCGCTTGACAATCCCTTTGTGACACCAGTTGTACAAGCGGCAAAGGAGACATTCAACAGCTCTACTATAAGCGTATCCGGAGCAGGAACAGGTCCAATGTACTACTTTTATGAAATACTGGAAAAGGCGTCATCCATTTGTGTAGGAGGGAGCAGTATTTCTGACAAGGCACACTCCCCAAACGAAAACTTTAAGATAGATAACCTGGTAAAAGCCACAAAATGCATTGCAAAGATAATTGAAAAAGTGGGCAAACTGTGAAAGTTTTCGTCCTCCCAATGTCGCCATCCCATAAGCAATAAAAATTGTAGACTATCATCACTTTCTTAAGATAAGCAATCTTTCAATAAAGCAATTTACTTATTATGCAATTGAGATACATTTTGCAATTTTCTCAAAAGCAAATAGAAAACACATCCTTGCCTCAAGCCACTAAGAGTTGATGGCAAATAAGCTGGAGCCTTGGATGTATCGGAGTCAATTTCCCTTATATTACGTAACCCAAAAATTGTGCTTTTTTCTAATTATTCTAAATTAATCTAACACAATTTCATTATTATATCTAGTTACTATAAGAAGGCTATTCCCACTAAAATCATCAAGCAATGACATTGACAGATATTGATGCAAAGGCAGAGACCACCAAGGACCATGCTGACGGAAAACCAAGTGCAGAAACACCCAACAAGGCAAAAACAAAGTAAAGGACGAGCTCACATAAATTTATTTATTTTTTATCTTTGCCAATTCTTATTTATTTGTAACACAACTTGGTTATACGGTATGATTATGCTATTTAATGAATCGTAGTTATTTATAATTGGATAAGGAAGGGAAAATGTATTTTCAGATTATGCATAACATCTGATAAAAAAGAGTATCATTCTTACGAGGACATCAATACGGATGTTGGTTATGAGAATTCTCTAAGTAACCCTTCGATCAATAAAGTGGTGGAATCACATTATGATGATAAAAAAACGGACAACAAAGGTAACCATCATATAGACAGACCAGGGCGAATTCGAGTTCTTGTTGCAGAATCAAACCATGATTTAAGGTATCTCTATCAGACTTATTTAGATTCATTTGGTTTAGAGATGGATATAGTGGACGGCGGTGAAGCATGCTTAAGCCGCTTATTCAAAATACAAGCAACACCAACAACTATGACATTGTCATTATCAACACACATCTGTTTGACATCCCCGGTCTTGACATCGCAAAAGAAATACACAAAAAAAATCCAAACCAAAGAATTGTCTTTACCATAACTATTTTAAGAGAACGTTTATCCAAAGAACATCTAGACCCTGTAGACATTGACCATGAATGTGTACTGAACATCCCATTCAGATTCTCAGACATGATGTATTTTTTATTTAAATAGCAAAAATTCCAGATATGATGAACATGCAGGTATCTTACATGTTACACTTTATTGTAAAGGTCCATAAAATGAACCAAGCCTGCAAAACCAAAAAGAAATTATTACCTTATTGCAGAAACACATAAACCATATTATGCCTAAATTAGTGGATATTGTTTTGGAATCCATATTAAAATCAACCTTAAAGCGTCAAATCCCATATCTTACAGGGGGGGGAACAATAACTGGGGCAATCATCACATATTACCAGGGGTTTCTGTTTTCCATCATAGTTAACATGGTTGCCTGGTTTGTCATACCAACTGTTGTTAACAAATACTATTGGAACTACACTGGGTTTAAGGACGAAATGTATCTTGTATCCAAATACATCACCAAAAGACAAAAGAACATACCTAAGGGGGACCAAGAAATAAACTACCCAGACCACAAAAAAACAAAATGGGCAAATGGTAATGACCTGGACCCATCAACCAACAGTACAGAGAGTGGTAATACAAAAAATGTCGGCAGCCCCCTTAAACTTTAGTTAATATCAATACAGCAGATCATGACATAACTAATATTTGTAGTCAGTTCACCATTCTCAAGGATTATCTAGATACCTACAGAAGGACTTGTCGATATTATATGGGAATAAAAAGAATGTGGTGAAAGGAAGAGGCAACCCTGATAGCCTAAAACTAAATGATAGTTGGCATTTTAAAAGGAACCGATGTTTTATTAGACAAATGAGTGTATCCAATTCACAAATAATAAACCATAATGGCAAGATGTAAAGGTTGAAAACACACAATAAGAGTAAAGAAAAGTCTTGGCCTGTTTCACTATATCACAATACAATGTACTAAATTATTTAAAACAACATAAATTTCATGCTGTAAAGGAATCTGATGGTTCTAAATTCCATATAATACCAATGCTTATATAGTGTGGTAATTAATAGATAGTGATGACATTTAAATCAGATAACTCAACTACAACTTCAACAAGCAGCAACAACAGCCACGATGCAGACTTCTCAAAATACACCTATGAGACTAAATCAGATAACAACCAAAACAACCAAAACTCTAATGATTTGAGTGAATCAATCAACAGGTCACTTGACCAAACCAAAGACAACATCAACAGGTCAATAGACGAGTCAAGAAACCAAATCCCACGTTACAACAACATCGTTAACAGTTACCAAGAGCAATCACTGCAAACAGCCAAAGAGATTTCAGAGGAATACATAGAGTCTCAAAAAGCAGTGATAAGCTCACTCCAGTCAGCATGGAGACCATACAGTGAAAGCTATAACAGTTTAGTCACAAGCTTTTCATCACCAGACTCCATGACAAAGGCATACACCCAATTTGTAAGCAACTTTGCAGACAACGCAGTATCAGCAATGAGGTTGACAAACAACATTATCTTCTCAAACCTTGACTCAATGAAATCAACACTGCAACAAGCAAAAGACAATGCAAAACACCTTTCAAACCTAAACGTAAACGCAGCAAGAACCTTTGAACAAAACTCAAGAAGGATTTCAGAATCAGTTTCAGAAGCCAACCAAAACAACAACAATGATTCTTCTGCCAACAAAACTACATACTCCACATCAACAACATCAACAACAAAATAAAAGCAATAAAAACACACACAGTAGATAACCATCTTTTTTTCAAAAGATGAGAAATTAGAAATCCAATATTATAAAATATCTAAATAATTCCGAGAGACTGGCAGTTGTCTGCTCTTTTATTTTTTTTATTAAACTAATAAGCCTGTCTATATATTATAAAATTTACAAAGGATTCAGCAAAATGTTTACTTCTTTTAAAGTTTGTTAACTATAATCTTGTGTAAGAAGGGTTTGTTTTAGTATAATGCAAATTTATAATAAGTATATAATACCTGTACCACAAAACCTGCTGCAGCGAATTGATAGGACCTCTTCTCCAGCCCATATAGGCAAGCTTAGAAACGCAGTTGATTTTATTGTTCCACAAAATACCCCAGTCCTTGCTGCAGCAGACGGTAAGGTCACATATGTCAAAGACGACTCCAATGTTGGAGGCCTTGACCCTTCATACTGGAACTATACTAACTTTATTGCAATTATGCACCAAAATGGTGAATATACCAGGTATGACCATTTAGAGCGAAATAGTGCAAAAGTGAGGGCCGGTCAACAAGTACAAGCTGGACAGGAGATAGCCAGGGTCGGCATGACAGGATATACCTATACCCCACACCTTCACTTTCAGGTGTTTGTGTTTACAGGATACAACTTATGGACTGACTTTGATACCATAGAAATTAATGAGTTTATTTGAGCTTTTAACTGGATGTAGTTGTGCATTCATTGGTGGACATATTTAAAATATATGCCAACTATGAGGTTTGATGGCTCTATGTTTTAAAGGTGTTTGGATGAGCGGCCAAATTTATGCATCATGCTTAACACATGGACAATGGGTGATTTCGATGACAACATCAGTTGCTTGATGATTTTGGTATATTTTATGTTTTGGAGTTCAACATTACAAATTACTATATATTTCAATTAATTGAAAATTTCAATTATTTTTATTTGCGTATTATTCATTAGTCATTATATGATATACTTTATATCGGTAGTCATTATTTTAATATTGGCGCTAACATTATTATTTCACAATCTCGATTTTATCATGCTATTATAAAAGGTGCTAAAAAATTTGCAAATAGTAAATATTCCCAACAAATACCAGAAAAGTGAAAATTCCAATAAAAATTTTATAATTTATTTCCTTATTGGGTTACAAAAACGGGTCAAATTTGTTTCACATACCATCGAACCGTTTAGAAATACACGCTAATATACTAGATTTGAACTATAAAGATTCCTTGATTATCGCATCTAGTATTATATTAAGCCATTAGCAAAAGTCATTATTTAACTGGAAACAGATCCAATATTATAAACCTTAAAAGAACATTCTATTTGAGCAGTTCCTAATTTTAGAGCCTATGAAATATTAATCAAGGTTGGCTCTAAACATGTTCGGGTTTGGGATGTTAGATCGAATAGAAAATAAGATCTTGGATCTTATATCACTTCGTAAATAAATACGTATGTTAGAAAAGGATTCATCTTCAATTTAGTTGACTATTGTATATAGGGCCATTAGACAAAGTGAGAGTAATTTGTTTTTTCCTATTATCTAGTTCTATGTTTCTGCTGAAAATATACTTATGCATACTATTTGATGATAATTTTTTTATCCTGGATAATAACTTATGACTAATTACATTGATCTGACAGATTCTTCCAATCCGTATTTAGATTATTCTTAGTGCCGATAATGATCGTTTATTTGCAATAAAAGAATGAAAAAAATTGTGATAGAATCGTTACGTTTTAGCATGATATTTTTCTCAATTAGGTATCACAGCTATTGCCAACAAGATCCCTCTCTTCGGAATTTTGCATAATTTTTATGTTCCAAAAAATCCTTTTCATTACTGAAGGTCATATCACATTCCTCACACCTGTAGGTATTATAATTAGAATTCATATCGGAAAACAATCTCAAAAGTATTATTTAACGATTGAATAATTGAAGATAATTTGCCAATCAATAAGGAGTACCTTTAGATCTTTGATTAGTTAATGCGTTTATATACCATTCTAACTCATCGAGAAATTTATTGACTCTTTTATCATATGACTCATCAATTAAATTTCCTTTTTCATCAAATACCTTGTGTACTCTTGGTATTGCAAATGATGAAGGAATTGATGGTGAACCTAGCTCGGCAAATATTAATCTGAGCTGCTGTGCGGCATTTATTCCCCCAAACATACCGGGAGAGTAGGAAACAATTGCAGAGGGTTTGAAATAATACTCTTCCAAAAAGTAATCTAGAGTATTTTTCAATGCGCTTGATGTGCTTCGGTTATACTCTGGCGTAACTGGAATATATCCTTCTGCATCCTTGATTTTGTTTCTAAGTTCTATAAGTTTTTCAGATGGATTATCCATTTCTTTATACATTCTGTCAAGTAATGGTAAGTTTAGTTCCATCGGATCTATGAAGTAAACTTTGTGATTTCTTTGTTGTAATTTTCTTTCAATCCACCTAGCTACCCTAATACTCTTTCGGTCTCTTCTGACTGACCCAACAAAAACTGCAATATTTGCCAACGGAAATACATTAACTCATTGTTATTAAAGTAATTATAATTCAGAAGGAAAAAAACAGATGATGATGAAATGGAACCCAAACTTGGTTTTCCTATTTTATATATGCAAATCCACAACTACTGGACAATAAGCATATCCTCGCCTTCATTGTATAACCTATGACCATATTCAAATTTAAGGTTGGATATAATCAGTTATTATATGAATGATACAAGTTAAACAGGCCATTGTCTCCATTATTGCACACGGCTTTAGGACATAGACTCTGTTTTTATGATAAGGGTTCGAGTCACCAACCCCTTCGTATGGTTAGATTTTTTAAAAACAGGTTTGGGGTATAAGTGACCTTGCACACTACAACAATTAATATAATTACAACAAGATGTAGAATGAGAATTGGATAATATATCAATATATAGTGGAATAATTATATAAAATTATCTTATGCTTATTAAAAATAGGGTTACCTCTATTTTCACCATTGTCATGATATCCTGTTTTGTAATCACGCTAACATCAAGTCCAATATTCTCAAATCTTTTGTCTTCCAATACTTTAGGTACAATAAATGGATCCATAATTGACAACTATTTTAATAGAAATATAGCTTTTGCATCAGTAGACGAAGGTAATGTAGACGGCGGCGAAGACGAAAGTAGTGGCGGCGGCGAAGACGAAAGTAGTGGCGGCGGCGAATTCCAAGACGATGGCTTTGGTGGCGAAGACGAAAGTAGTGGCGGCGGCGAATTCCAAGACGATGGCTTTGGTGGCGGCGGCGAAGACGAAAGTAGTGGCGGCGGCGAAGACGAAGGTAATCCTATAGCAGATGAATCTGGTGGAACGGGTAATCCTGTAGCAAATAACTCTATGCCTACACCAACAAATCAGCTAGGATTTGCGCCATCAACACCTAATGATGAATCTTCAGTAATAGAATCTGTAACTTCAACACCAACACTTGCACAGTCTACTCCAACTCCAACTAACACACCAACACCAACAACTGAGACAGTACCATGTGACACTGTGAATCAATCATGCGCAACAACACTAACCCAATTAGAAGACGATAAAATTTGTATTCTAGAAGATTTGGATTGCGATGGATATGATGACATTAATAACAATTCAACAATACCAAATGCAGCCCAAACACTATCTCCTGACGGTGATTGTCTTTTTAACCCTGACTTGCCAAAATGTGCCCTGGGTCCTGATGGGAAATGTCCCGAAGGATTTGGCATGAATGGAGATGACCAATGCATCCCAGACGGTGGTTGCCCCGAAGGATATCACAGGGTTGATGATAATGAAACTGGTAGGTGCATTTCCAATACGGAAGGTTGCCCAGAAGGAATGATATTTTATCCTGACAAGAAAAATTGCGGATACAAAGAAGACATATGCCAAAATTACCCTGACCTAGCAGAATGCATGGGGTCTTCAACACCAACAGCCACTCCAACACCAACCGGGCCGACTCAGAACGCTTACTGTGTATCCGGAGGAAACACTATCAACTCATGTAACAACACAATCAACAATATCATCAAGAACCAAATAACCAACAGAAACACAATAACACAATCTGGAACAATAGTCGTTCAAGACCGAACTGGAAGTTTTGTTGCAACACCATCTTGCATCCCAATAGAGCGAACAGTGTCTTTGGGTCCTTCGACAATGTTAGACAACGGAATGAGGGTGATTGCGATACTTTCCCCATGCCATTTGCTGGATGGAACCATTGTGCTTAACCTACCAACCAATGGGATTGAGCTTGTAGCAGCAAACCTGGCGGATGTACAAACCGTAAATGCGATAGTTGTCAATAAGCAACTAGTGGCTAACATTGGAAATGGTCAGGCAATTTATTCTGTGAACCTTAACGAAACCATGTCGGGTTTGACTCCAAATGGTGGTCTTCCAACAACCCTTAACGACAACACTAATGCGATATTGCTGTGGAATAACGCTGGAGGCGACGTCAATTTCAGTGCCGACAACACCTTGGCACTAAACGTCATCAGCCACAGATAAAAATAACCCTTTTTCTATACAAAACCCATGTGGATATCCACACGGTTTCCACCGAACCCGCTACCTAATTTAGTAACGATAATACTTACAATAGTGCTATTAAATAACTAATAGTCTTAAAAAATTAACAATAAAAGGTTTTTTATAATTTCAGTGGACTACAATCACAGAAACAAGAATGGGACGAGTAGCCTCAATACTATCTGATTTTGATGGAACTCTGTGTCCAACATCTGATATAAAATATGATTGCAATAGTTCCAAATTCATTCCACGCTCACTTGAGGATATACTCTGCGAGGTTTCTTTAACTATACCAATAAGCATTGTAACCAGCAAAGACTTTGATTTCATTTATCCAAAAACCAAAAAATTTGCAAAAATATTGTCTTGTATTTTGGGTTTAGAAACGTTTGTTTTAAATGATAAAGAACAAATTAAACAAGACAAAAATATCCCATATGAAAATAAAAAATTTTGCTCAGAAGATGTTACTATAAAAGATAGGATTTCACCTTTTGACCTTGAGATGCTATCAATTAACTCTGATATCTTAAGTGAAATTGCAGCCTTTATTGAAAAAAACTATCAAAAAATAAATGTTGAAAAAAAGTTCCTAAAAAGCGGTGGAAATCTACTAGGCGGAATTACAGTAGATTGGAGACATAATTCTAATTGGATGGTTA
>JACDHC010000051.1:0-1498 GCA_013821245.1 Candidatus Nitrosopumilus sp. | reverse complement strand
GTTAATAAGGAGAAATACAAAGAGATTGTCAAAAAATCAGTATCAATTGCATTAAATAATGCTTCACAAAAAGAGGGCAAAATATCAAAAGAAAAATTAGCCTTTTATACTCAGAATCTTTTTATCCAAGAATATACTACTCATCCATTTATTGATGTCTACGTTACTAAAGTAAATAAGGGAGATGCATTTGACTTTGTTGTTTCCAAACTGTCTGAAAAATCCGATTTCCATGGTAAAATAATATACCTAGGGGATTCAGAAAATGATAACCCTGCTTTTAGAAAATCTGATATCTCAATTGGAGTGAATTCAGATGATAGACTAAATCCTGACTTAGATTGCACATATACCATAAAATTTGAGAACTTGTCTTCTTTTTTAAGAAGACTGGTTGATAATGGCTTTGATTTCTCAGAATCATTGTTAAATTTTTGAATTTAGAATGTAAGAAAAGATAAGTATACTAAAAAATCTACTAAAAATCATGAAAGGAATCGAGTTTATTTTGTTGGCAGTCGGTGCGATCTTAGGCGCCTATATCAGATACAAAATTACCTCTTTTCCTTTGATATTAGGAATAATCGGTTCAAATGTATTAATAGTAAATATCATAGGAAGTTTTATCTTGGACATTTTCTCTATTCTCTTGGTCAACTGGAATTTAGACCAAAGGTATTCCTTTCTAATAGCCATCGGATTTTGTGGCTCTTTGACTACCATGTCCTCGTTCGCCTTGGAAAATATAGTAATGATTGAAAACAAACAGATTCTAAATATGATGATTAATACTATCGCAAATATAGGGTTTTCATTTTTGGCCCTGTATGGCGGAAGAATCTTAATAATTCAATTGTTGCAATAATGATTTAGCATAATGACATTAAAAGAAATGATTTGTTTAAACATTCGTATAAAGAAAAATGATAATGTGGATGGAAAAAGATTAGAAAAAACTATACTAGATTTTTTAATGAAGTCAAAGGTTTTAGGCGCTATTGTTTGGTTGGGCGTGGATGGATTTGGGAGAAGAGGAAAATCAACGGTGCATTTGGAAGGATTAATGATAAACCAACCTATGATGATCGAAACAATAGACGAGGAAGAAAAGATACGACCATTATTATTGCCACTAAAACAGATGATAGGTGATAATGGGTTTATCACTATTCATAGAGTTCAAGTAGTATAGTTAATGCTAATTGAATCCTTTGAAAATTAACTCTATAAATATAATAATAGAATATGGTGATTATTCCAAACCTATAAGGTTGTCTTCATAGTTTCTTTTAAGTCATTAGATATAATACATTTTAATCTAAATAGTTTATCGGTCAATGAACAACAGCGATGGAAGTAGTTACCATGGTTTTCTATGCTGTTCTGGGAGGAGTCATTGGATTTATAGGAGGAATGGTTGGGCTAGTCTTAGGTGTAATAAGATTTCCATTTATTTTAGAGGCTGAAACTTCCGCATCAATTACCGCTGGAACTAATC
>JACDHC010000218.1:548-3356 GCA_013821245.1 Candidatus Nitrosopumilus sp. | reverse complement strand
GGTGATAGCAATTTGCCCTCTGTTTTGTTGTTATTTTGAGTGTGGCAGTGTCATAATTGGGTTCCTTCGGTTCTTTTGATGCTTTTGCATATGCCATGGTGTTTGATAAAGGGGAGTTGGCAGACGCCAACCCAATAGATAGTATCAAAAACACGAATAATATGGACAAACAATATGTCTTCTTCCTTAACATAACTAATACCATTTATGTGTGAATATATGCTCTTGCTATATGACACTATTACTGTGATACATCTATTACAAACAGGTAAAGGTTAGTTCTGAATTCAACACCTGATAAATTCATAAATTAATGATTATAGACCATTGTTTCAATAACTTTACATTTAGATTTATTTGGATATCAGGATATTGAGAATTGGCTTGGGCACAGTCTTGGCTTAACGGATTCGTATATGATTCACAGAGGATCAGATGCTGGAGGATTACCAGAAGGCAATAGATTATCTTACTATTAATCAAACCGTTGTACTTATTAACAAAAGCCTTAGAAAACAGGAAGAAACAATTCAAAGCTCTCTAAAGGAAATGGAAGAGCGACATAGAAAAGAGTTGGATTGGTTACATGAAAAATATGGAAAAGATCTTGTGTGCGTAAAGGAAGACACGAAAAACAAATTTCAGCAATTATATCTAAAATCCATGTTAGCAAACTGCAATGATTTATCAAACCTATCTTAATTTCATAGATTTCTCATCTTAAATCCCTCTCAGATAAAATAACAAAAGATTGATCTTGGCGGTATCTATCTAGGGTTAAACTATCTTTAAAGAAAACATTTAATTTTCTAGTTCGTTATTGTGTTCCTATTTAGAATAGTTGTCGTATTTTATTTATAGTGTTTTTAGTATTTTTTGCTATATAATATGTCCTATTGATTCGTTTACCATTTTTAATATTTCTTTTTTATCCTTGTACTATTCATTTTTTGCGCATAATATTTTAGGATCTTAGATTATTAATTATAATTTATATATTATATTTGATATGATGATATATTTTTGTGGTTTTTTATTAGCTTTTATATAAGTTTTGATGTTAGCTTAAAGACGTTACATCAAAAAAGAACACGGTTTTTATTATATAACTTCTATATCTTATGTATCTTGGAAAAGAAATATTACTTTGTTTCTCCTTATCCAACAGGATCTAAAAATTCAAAATCTTGGGTTATTGTTTTGCCTTCCAAGATAGTGAAGAAATACCAAATAAATCACTCTACAGGGTTTATCTTAAAGCATGACAATTCAGGGATTCTCCTGCAATATGTAAATATAGATGAAAAAGGAATACCAGCTGATTTAGTTTCGAAGGCTAAGGATCAGCCGGTATCTTGCTAGAGGTGAAGATAGGCCATGAGAAAGACACAAACTTCTTCTGCTTCTAACAACAATGTAGACAATCGCATTGAAATATTTAATTGTGCTGGAAATGGCTATTATCATCGTGCAACAAATCGACTAACAATTTTGTATTTACACAAATCAGGATGGTTATGTGATTCATGCAGGAATGACTTGATTAATGTAAGATTGGTCGAGGAAAATGAATAATAGTATTTTTGTCATAATGCGTAAAATCAAAGTTTCATTAATACCTTCTAAAAATGCAACAGCAATTACAGTAAGGATACCATATTTTAATCAGGGAAGGGAGAAAGAAATTCAATGGAATGACAAATCTTGTTCTAACACAAAACAAAATGCATTGTATCTTTATCCTGCTGATCTTCTAACAAGGATACAATTATGCAGACATCAAAGACACGGTAAGAGAACGATTTAAAATGACTATTGACTGTACTATAGATTTCAAATCGGGGTATTGTAATTTCGATAATAACATCATACCAATTGATTCCAAAAGAAAACAAGCATTAGTTCCCTGGACAGAATGGCAAGATAGAGCAATACCAGTAGAAGTATATGAACAATGGAATAAAAAGGGATTGTTTGCTAATGGGTATGGCATAATCACTGGCAAAATATGGGGAGGTCCAAATAAAGATAAATACCTTGTTTGTATTGACATTGACAACAGAAAAGGACTTGATGATTTTCTATCATATTTCACTGAAATAAAATCCATACAGGAATTATCGCAAAAAACCATGGTAGTTCAGCATAAAGATGCAACAGAAGAAAAGGCACATATTTACTTTATAGTTGAACTGCCAATCAGTAAAAGGTGTGGGATTTCTGGAATTCACAAAAGCAAAGATAGTGACGGTAATGCAAGGATAGCTGCGATAGAAGTTAAATCAGATAGTTCCACATATTTGGTTGGCCCTAATTCGATTCACAAAAATGGGTATCCTTATCAGATAATAGGGACTAAAGAAATTCAAGTTTTAAATGAAGAAGCGACCAAGAAACTGGATGAAGCAATAAATCAAATCTACAATAAATACAGATCAACAAACAGTAGTAACAATAACAATAACAACAACAATAGCAATTCATCCCTGCCTTCAACAAAACACATGGATGAAGATGGATACATTGTTTATGAGGGGAATAACAGGCACCTGAACATCTTAAGAAAAAGTGAATCATGGTATATCAAATCTAACAAAACTTTAACATATGATGAATTATTTGCGAGATCTAAAAAATGGAATGAACAGCATTGTAAATCTCCATTAGAAGAAAAAGAGATTTCCAATTTAGTAAAACAATCCATAGGTTGGATAGATAAAAACACTATGAATCCCGAATCAAAACCAATTGAAAACGACAAGAAAAGCAATAATCAAAATAAAGATACTACAGCTCAATCCATAGATA
>JACDHC010000218.1:0-538 GCA_013821245.1 Candidatus Nitrosopumilus sp. | reverse complement strand
CCATAGATAAGAATGAATTACTTGCTAAAATTCCAAATAAAAGATTTGCAGAATATGTTATAGATACTGCCAAGAAAACAGTAAAAAGAGAGGATTCACTTATTCGAGTAATACTATATACAGGATTAAGCACTTACACCAAGGATCCATTAAATCTTGGGATAATTGCCCCTACAAGCGAAGGAAAAACATATGCTGTATCTGAGACAATTAAATTTCTTCCAAAACAAGATGTGTGGATAATTGGGAGCATGTCACCCAAAGTCATAATAAGAGATAAAGGCATCAAGGTTGATGATGAAAACAATCCTATAGAGCCAAAAATAAAAGAATTAAAAGAGAAGATTAAAATAGAAAGTGATAAAGACAAGAAAGAAGAATTAAACGAACAAATTCAACTCTTAAATCAGAGTTCAAAGATATTAATAGATTTAACGAACAAGGTTCTTGTATTTCTAGAACCTCCCCACACGGAAACTTGGAACATACTAAAATCCATTTTGTCACACGACAGCCAGGATATTGAACACCCTTATGT
>JACDHC010000050.1 GCA_013821245.1 Candidatus Nitrosopumilus sp. | reverse complement strand
TGTATTCCATTATTCTTCTTTGGATTGTATTCGGCAGAGATGATAGAGATAACAAATGATTTCTAATCTTAATAGAGTTTTAAATATTATTTTAATATTTCTAATTTTAATTTTGGGTCATGGGCAGTATTCAAAAGGCATTTGTATTGGATTGAATCATGTATATGGGTTCTTTATCTGTTCTTTGCATTTCCACAAATGTTTCGGTAGTTTGAATTCCTTCAATTTTTCCTATCCTCTCTATAACCACCTTGTGCAACTCCTCCAATGTCCTTGCATAAACTGTTAATATTATGTCAAAACGGCCTGTAACCTCGATTAAAGAGCGAACTTCAGGAATTTTTAGCAGTTCTGTGTGTAGTGGTTCCTTTAGTTTTGGATCCCTGTTGATTCCTACCGTAGCTTTAATGTTAATTCCAAGGTGAGACTCATTAATGATGACCGTAAATTTTTTTATCAGTTCCCTTTTCACCAGTCTTTTTATCCTGCTGTATAGCACAGAGGAGTTAATGTTTAACTTTTTACTCAATTGAGGAATTGAAATACTTGCATCTTTTGTTAATTCTGATAATATTTTCATATCTAACTCATCAAATCTTTGCAAGTTTTATTCATTTTTATAATTATTAGCTACATTAATAAATGTAATCGAGTAATTTCCAATAATTTTAGATAAGAAAGAAAATATATTAAAGCCTGAATTTAAGATTTTGAATTTCAGTAAATAATATATTATAAGTTTATTCTTTTTTTATTATGTTTGGATCAAAAATCCGCACTGGTGGCTTCGTCTTTGCAGTGAGAAGAGATGAAATCTCAAATCTTGTAATTATTGGAAGAGTTATGGCGGAAAACAGCGGCAAAACCTATGATGTTAAAGGATCTTTTTTTAGACCAATTGGATTAATTGAAAGGATAAAATCTGGTAAAGCCCAGGGCAAACCAGTAGAAGCACTTGACAATCCCGATCCAAACAATTGCATATTTTTGATTTTAGACAATGTCGATACCGGTATTTATAACGATAGGGTTGATTCGAAATACGATAAACTTTACCCCATAAATGAAAATCGATATTTTGTTTTGGATGGATGGATCAAAGAAAGTTTTTCGGATCTTTTTAGCAGCTTTTTTAATTCTACTACACAAGAGGAGAAAATGGAGGCAAGAGGTGTAATAATCAATAAGATGAACTCCCTTATATCACCTGAATTAAAAGACCATGTTTATGCAGTAGCGAGAAGTTCTAGAATTTTATAAAGTTTTATATTATGGTAAAACCAAATTTTCATTTATAATGGAATATGTATACGCTGCTTTACTATTGCATAAATTAAAGCAAGACATTAATGAAGATAATGTTAAAAATGTAATTAAAGCTACCGGAGTCTCTCCTGATGATGTTAAAGTTAAATCACTAGTTGCTGCCATAAGTGAAGTAAATATCGAAGATGCGCTAAAAGCAGCACCAATGGCTGCTGCCCCAGCTGCCCCAGCTGCTGCACCCGCATCCTCAAATGCCGGAGCTGCTGCAGAGAAAGAAGACGAGAAAAAAGAAGAGAAAAAAGAAGAAGAAGCCTTGGAAGGTTTGTCTTCACTATTCGGTTAATTTTTTTCCTTTATTTTACTATACAATAACAACAAAAAAAAATAACAAATACTATAATTTTTCTTTTAACTGTATATTTTTATCAAATTCCGAAAAACCTATCCTACAGATAAATGGTGTTTTATTGCAGCAGCACGATTGTATATATATTGTGATATCTGAACTTATGGTTTAAAAAAAGAAAGTTAATTAACTATTAACTTTGTAGCCCTTTAAATCTATCTGTTGAGATAAACTCATGGCAATTGAATTTGCTTTTGATATCACCAATTCGACAGTATCTGGAGATAGGTATCCTGACTCACTTGATAATGAGATGGCATGCTGTTTTGCCTTTACTAAAATTAGAGGCATTGTTTCTTTGCTAAAGTAAGCTGCTTCCACTGATAATGCCAAAGCTTCTTGGTATGATCTTGCTAAATCTTCAATATATTCTTCAATAACAATTTTAAGGTCTTTTTCTTTAAATTCCAATCCTTCTGAAATTGCAAAATTAACTGCAATACCGGCTTCTATTGGCTTGATGTCTAATTTACTTAATAGAGCCGCTAATTTTTGTGATATTACATCTCCAGGTTTTGCAACGACGGTGTCCTTTGACACCCAAATCGTACCCTGATCTATTTTTGTTGGAACTTTGGATTCTTTGAATTCGGATAAAACTGGACCTGGATTAATTCCAGTGTTTCCTGCGGGAATAACAAGTTCATTTGGTGCAATATCGCCCCCTTTGGCAGCTAAAAATATTTTATTTTTATCAAACGTTAGATTTAGTTTAAATGGGCTTATGTTAGTAAACATTAAGGCGCATTGGCCTTCAAGCTCATGGTTTAGGAACTCCAGTCCCTTCACATCATCAAAGATTTTCTCAAAGGATCTTTGAGCTACTTTGTTCTTTATTGTCAATATCTTGATTTCATTTCTGAATTTCTTCCTGATTGACATCAATTGTGCAGATCTAACCTTTGTCATTTTTGAGAGTGCGATCACATTATATGACTTGGCCAAGTCTTGCAGATTATCATATAGTTTTACCTTTTTTTCCGGATAACTTGTCCTATTTAGCTTATTTGTGGTAGGTACTTCTGCTGATGTTGCTGTTGTTTGGCTCATGCACTTTCACTTTTGGCTTGTTTGTTTATACGGTTCATTTTGATGGCTTTTCCCATTGTAAACTTAATTATTGTGTTTCTGAGATTTTTGTCGCCCTGAGGAAGTCTTTTTTCCACTGCTGAAATAACTGCACTGGCGTTTGCTGCTATCTGTTCATCAGTTAGATCCTCGTCACCTATTTTGGTTGACATGTTTAATTGATTTTTTGAACGAATTCTAGTAGATGATCTTAACCTTGTGGCTATGGTTTCTATCGGTGCACCATATGGCAGTGGTGTAGGCATTTTGCCTTTGGGCCCTAAAAATTGGCCCAAGGCACGACCTACCGATGACATTAAACTTGCATCTGCGAGGAAAAAATCATGGGCACGCACTATTTTTCTTGCGTCTCTTTTATTTGATCCTAGTCTGTCAACTGTATCGGGCTCTAATACGGTTTCAACACCTGCCCGTTTAGCTCTCAAACCCATATCTCCGGACCCTAAAACGCACAATGATGCTCCTTCTTTTGTGGGGTTTGGCAACACCACAATTTCGTTTAAACTAAATCCCTTTTTGACGTCAATATCCTTTAACACCAGTGTTATTTCTGCTGATTGAGTAAACTTCTTTTTTGGGGTTGTTTCCCTAGCTTTTTTAACAAGTGTACTTAGCTGATCATTATTAATCATGATTATATACAGTAAACCTAGTGATAGCCATTTAAAATCGTTTTTACGAATCAATCGATAGTAGGATTACCATGAGGATAAAAGCATTCTTTTTTGTTCTTAAAACATTCAACTATTCTTCGAGATGCAATAAGGAAAAACAGACAAATTTAAAAAATTAACCTTATCAGGTGTATAAATGGACAACAGATTCTGCAACAACAAATACGATGCTGCTAGCATATTGTTGCCCCAACAAAAAAAATCAAAAATGGCCTTGGTGTTTGGTTGGATGTTGCCAATTATGCCTCAATCGCCATCATGCTGCATCGTTGGTTATTCGGGTCACAGTGGGATCTTTCAGCATCCAAAATTAACCATAATGAAATTTAACTTTATTTCAAGATAGCCAAAAAAAAATAATCAAATAAATGATAAAAAATGCCTTTGGGTTTCTTATTACTATGCCGAATCAACTGACAATATCTGCTAATGCGTCCCCTGATGTAGCGTTTGAGGTGCCGTTGGTGCTGGCTTTGTTGAGAATGGTACCCTCAATAGTATCAAGTCCTCTTTCAGATAGAACCTTATCCAATAAGGTCAAATCATATATGTTAGATAGATTGGGTCTTTCTTTTCCCTTTTCCAACAACCCAAGATCATAGACATCATTTGCATCCTTAATCAGTGATAACTTTATCGGATCATAAGTAAACTCTAGTTTTGTCACCGCATTTGATAGCACATTTTCTGGAATTTCCTTTCCGGTTATCTTTTTGAGTTGAATGTTAAATTCGCTTATTGCTTTCTCTTTGTAGTTGTTTATGGCTAGAGTTTCATTTACATGGGCGGCAAGCAGCTTCTCTATCACATCGGGGTTTTCTTTCAGGTAATCTGTCCTCACAATGATGTTTCCGGTAACAAACTTGCCTTCAGGGGGCCATAAGTCACGCTCATCAACAAACACCTTACCGTTTGCCTCATTTACCAACCTTGTTGCCCATGGCTCAGGAACCCACGCCCCGTCAATCTCTTTCTTTAAGAACAATGTAAGTATATCTGCGTTTGCAATGGGCACTACAGTTACATTTCCGCCATTTTCCACCGTATTGAAGCAATTTTCTATGATGTACTTCCTAAGGGAAATGTCCTGCGTGTTGCCCAATTGAGGTGATGCAAATTTTTTACCGCCTAAATCTTTGACCGATGCAATTCCAGCGTCGTTTCTAACAATAAACGATGCGCCCCCACTTGATGCCCCTGCTATTACCCTTACATCTTTGCCGCCTGTTACCACATACCCATTAATCGCCGGATTAGGGCCGATATAAGTGACGTCGATTCTCCCTGCTAACAGTGCTTCTATTGCCGATGGTCCAGCATTGAAAACAAAAGTTTCAATCTTTGTGTTATCTCCTAAAAACCTTTGATAATCCCCGTTATTTAGGCCAATAACTGCTTGCGCATGATTAATGTTGGTAAAATAACCTATTCTTAATGTATTTATTTCAGGGTTAGTTTGCTGTGCGTTTACATTGATTATCAGATAGTTTGATGATATCGCAAAGGTTACAAACATCATAATGATAATTGAGATGGTTATGTCATTTCTTGTGGATAATATCTTGTTGTTTGATCTGATACTATGATCTGATTCTGTATTTGTGAAATTCACTAAATAATGAAATAAAGAGAGTCTTATTTTATTTCTCTTAAATAAGAGATTTTTAGTGTTTTAGCGCAAATTATACATATATTTTGTATATGGGTATTTGGATAGGTGATCAGTGATATGAGATGGCATTTATGACATGCTCAAAGGATAATATTATCAATCGTTACTGTGATGGATAGTAAAAGGGGATTGGGGATGGGGCTGGGGGGGGTATAACCAATAAAACTCAAAAAGGGATTTATAGACAGATTTGAAAATACAATAAAACAAAAACAATTGTTTTATTGTATTTTCTCTAGTTCCTTGTCTTGTAATACCTTGTTCAGTAAAGTCAAGTCATATATTCCACTGATGTCTAACTCATTATTTTCATTTGCATTCTTTAGGAATCCCAGACTGTTTGCATCATCTGCTATTTTATATAGTGTTGTTTTTAGAGGATCGTATGTAAAGTCCGTTTTTGTAAATGCGTCCTTTAGTTCATTATTTGGAATTGTTTTACCTGTTACCTGTTTTAGACCATCATTAAATGCATTAACAACATCCATGATACTATTATTATTATACCCATTTGTTCCGTTATTGTTGGTTTTAGCTAATTGCTCATTAATCCATAATGTTTCGTTTACATGGGCCGCAAGCAGCTTCTCTATCACATCGGGGTTTTCTTTCAGGTAATCTGTCCTCACAATGATGTTTGATGAAACGAACTTGCCTTCAGGGGGCCATAAGTCACGCTCATCAATAAACACCTTACCGTTTGCCTCGTTTACTAATCTAATGCCCCATGGCTCAGGAACCCACGCCCCGTCAATCTCTTTTTTTAACATAAGTGTAACTATATCGGATGGTTTTACTGCAACTATTGTTACATTTCCGCCATTTTCCACCGTATTGAAGCCATTTTCTATGATGTACTTCCTAAGGGAAATGTCCTGCGTGTTGCCCAATTGAGGTGATGCAAATTTTTTACCGCCTAAATCTTTGACCGATGCAATTCCAGCGTCGTTTCTAACAATAAACGATGCGCCCCCACTTGATGCCCCTGCTATTATTCGCAATCCCTCATTGCTTGAGGCAATGAATCCGCTAATTGCAGGGTTTGGACCCACATATGCAGCATCAATTTGGCCGCCAAACAGTGCTTCTATCGCAGATGGCCCGGCGCTAAATACAAACTCACTTACCTTTATTTTGCTTTGGTCCATGTTGCTGCTGCTTTTGTTGTTAACGCCCTCAAAAACCTTTTGGAAGTCCCCATTTTTCAAGCCTATTATTGCTTGCGCGTGATTTACATTGGGAAAATAACCCAATCTCAATGTTTTTGATTCTGGTGCACTGTCGTTATCTGAAATCCTGGTGGTGTTGTTGTTTGTACCAATTGAAAACAACCCATGGTTGTCAGATTGCGAAGATGCCATTACCGCTATGATTATTCCAATTGATACTGCGAATTTTGTTTTTGTATTCACCAAATATTTTTTATTGTGAGCGATGTATTAGCAATTAGAAATAGGCAAAAAACGTAACATATGTGTTAAATTTTCTTATTTTTGTCGCTGTTTTGATTATGGGGTCCCAGCTATACGTTGCATATGCTCTGGAACGTAATTGTAAGTCATTTCTGTTAGTATTTTATAGATATGATAGAACTGATAGAAAATACATTTTCTTTAAATCATGTTGTTATCAATGTCCATCACTTTTTTATTTTTAGTTATATCCTTCCTTGGTTTCAACCAAAAACCCAAAGACAACAGATGATTCCATAACTGATAATATGATTAATTTATTGTCTAATGCTGAAACTGAAAAATGTCTCATAAACGTTTCCATTTGCTATTTTTATGTATTTTCCTGTTCTTGCTTTAACCCCCATTTTTCCCTTACCTTGTCCTCTAATTTCATAAACAATACCCTATCAAATAACATTCCCAAAGCAAATATTGTTATCATTGACGCTATAATCTGGTTCATGGCCTGAAATTCCCTGCCAATCAATAAGATATGTCCTATGCCTATTGATGCGGCCATGAGTATTTCAGCCCCTATTAGTGCATGCCACGCAAAAGACCATGCTTGCTTTATTCCAGTTATCAAGGCAGGAGTGGCGGCAGGAATCATCAAGTACCTAAACAAATGAATTCCTTTGGCGCCCATATTTTTTGCTGCTCGAATGTATATTGTAGGTATGTTGCGCATACCACTATATGTTGACATCATCACTGAAAACACGGAGCTCATTATCACAACAAACAATATCCCAAAATCATTTAATCCTATTAGCAAAATTGCAAAAGGAACCCACGCTACGCTAGGAAAGGACTGTAAACCTATAGCAAATGAGCCCATAGTTTTCCCAAAACCTGTGAATTTTACCATTGCAAGGCCGATTGCTACACCTAATGCTATGGATATAAAAAAGCCGATTGTCAGCCTATACAATGTCATAGCTATACTTGTTATAAGCATGTTGTTTTGTAATAATTCATAAAATGATTCACCAACCATTAATGGGGATGGCAGAGATACCTTTGGCCATATTCCCAGGAGGTAAATCAGCTGCCAAATGCCTATAAACGCCACAATAAATAACACTGTATTGGCTAATTCATCAAAGTTAATTCTGTTTTTGTTGACAAAAACAAAGTGAGGTTTCCTGTTTTTTTCTACTGTGGTTGGTTGTGATTCTTGTAAATATTTTATTTTTTCTTTTTTTTTGCTTTTATCTTCCTTTGTATTTCTGTTTCCTTTGGATGAATTACGCACAAAAATCCCTTTTTATAACTGGATGCCCGTATATCAATATTCTTTCCTGATGCGTGCGCTGCTGCATATTTTTTGCTTGTTTTATCTTATTCTATACTTTTGATTGTTCTGTATTTCAATATTCGTTTCAGCAAATAAATAACAATGTTGGAAAAAGGGGGGGGTTGGACTAGACCCATTTTTCCTTAACCAAAATATAAACCTTTTTTCTGGTGTCATCAAGACTGTTTTTTTCTATTATTAGCCCCTGGTTTCTCAGTTCTTCAACCGAAACCTGAACTGTTCTTCTGGGAAGATTTGACAAATAAATCAATTCGCTTTATTCTATTGGATGCTTATTGCGTATTAGGTAGTAGATGAATTTTGTTGCGGGGCTCCCCTCTGGACTTTTTTTAATTGGGTTTATGCTGAAACTGGCTTTTGAAAGAAACCCCCTTCGTTGAGTGTGTTATTTTCGTTAATCTCTATAATGTCAAATCCTGCTAGTTTGGATTCTTCAACGAACTCTTTAAATGCGTTTTTTCTAAGAGCGTACTCTGTGAGGGTGCTTCCTGTTGAGACCAACACATTGTTGTTATGGTAAAATTTATCCTCTTTATTAGGTGGTCCTCTGATACCAAAAGAGGATAGGCCCGTATATTTTTACTATATCTATGAAAGGTGAGATGATTGCAAAGTTTTCCCTGTCAAATCCTTGAAATTTATCTATTATGTAGGTAATTCCTTCATGCCTTGGCTTTTTATTGTCGACCCTGTTTTCGGTTAGATTATCCAACATAATGTCAATATGTGCAGTATCTGCATATTTGGAAGTATTGATTAGTCCAGGTAATGGTCTAAAAAACAATTAACAACATTGCCTTATTTTCAAATACAATTCAAATTTTACAAATACATTAAATTAGTTAAAGATAATTGATTTGGCAGATTCTGACAAATGTTGCGTGTGGGTTTTAGAGCCAAAATAAATCCTGCCTTAAAAGAGATAAGGTAAAGTAATTGCAAAAACCAACTTTTGTTTTAAAATGCTAGGTAGGTGAATTGTAATTGTTTGCATAAAGTGCCATGGGAATTATGGCATTTTGGCCTTTTCGCAGTTGGTTTGCTTTGCAAAATTTGCATCTCATTGCCTTGACTTTAGGTTGTAATTTATCTCAAACATGGTCATTATGTTTCTTAAACTTTCGTCGGACGCAAATCTGCAAATTGTAACCCATCTGTTTTTTATATTTGCCTTAATTTCGCATACGCTACCAATGGGAACTATATGGACCTCAACATCATACCTATGCCTTAACTTTTCTACTAATTTGGTAGTGATTTGTTCAACAGCCGTGATTAAGATTTTTCTCATACCCGCACTTCACTTAATATTCATATGCTATGCAATAAATGTTAAAAATAGATCCATAGACTCGAGTTATATTCTCCTATATTATAAAAACAACCTGTTTCCTCCATAAGACCACTTGTATGGTGTTTGGAATATTTGGTATGGATCTTGGGTTCATTACCTTTTAACGAGTTGTTTGGAATTTGACTGGTATATGCTGTTTAACTTGGTTTGTTTTAGTGGTTGGTATTGTGGTTTTTGCAGAAAATAAATAATATGGGCACCGCCGTATTGGGGATCAAATGCCTTGATTTTGTTTGACCTAAGGCGGTCTATTTGTTTGCCATTCGCTCAAACTCATCTCGTTCACTTGCAATGCTTAACAGGTCTGTTTTACTGATGATTCCTAAAAGCCTTATCTTTATATCTGTGTTGACTGGTAGTAGAGTCTCGTCGTTTTTAGGTGAGGTGTATATCTCCCTTACAGTGTCATAAGATTTGTCATCACAGACAAAAATCCTGTTTTTGTTCTCCTTGTAAATTCTCTTCAATGCGTCATCTGCCCTACTACTTTCATTCATTATCACTAATTCTCTGTTTGAGGTCATTATATCACCAACCTTCACATCTTTGGCATTATTTTCTGCAACACTCATAGCTTGTTGGCTTGTTATCGAGCCGACAAGATGGCCTTCAGTGTCCAATACCGGAAATTCGCTTTTTCTGTAGATGTTAAAGTAATCCCTCAATACCTCAGATACTGTTTGGCTTTGTCTTACAGATATATACTTTGTATTCATAATGTCTTTTAGTCTTACTCCAACCAAGGCCGTAGATAGTTCGTGTTGCTGCAAATATGTTTGTGCACCACTTTGAATGAACCACCCTATTATTATAAACCAAAAGCCGCCAAGTGTTGATCCTGTGAATATTGTTATAAATCCAAATGCCATCAACCCAAAGGATATGCCTATTCCCACCCTTACAGCAATTCTTGTGGCTTCGTTATAGCTCTTTTTCCATTTTATTAACCCTGCACGTAACATTCTTCCGCCGTCTAGAGGAAAGGCTGGTATCAGGTTAAATAATCCCAACAATGCATTGATTATTGACGCATATATCATTATCCCAGAAATGATTGATATGACCGGGAATTCATTCTGTCCATTATTGCCAGGTCTTTCCTCCATCCCCTGTTGGGCGCCTGTTTCGCCTGATGTTGAGTTTATGCCATTTGTTGCTGTGGGCACTGCAGGTAACGCACCCTCACCACCAAGCTGAATCAACAACAACCAAACCAAACCAAAAATAAATGCCAAAGCAAAGCTTGTAATTGGTCCGATCACTGCTATTTTGAATTCTTTTTTATACTCTTTTGTCTCTTCCTTGATATCGGATATTCCACCAAAAATAAATAGGATTATCTGACGCACTTTAAGCCCGTATTTTATTGATAGTATTGAATGGGCCAGTTCATGCATTAACACCGAAAAAAATAAGATAAAGGCACCCGCTACCCCCATGATCCAGTAGGATATGGAATTTAGGCTCGGAAAATATCTTGGCATAAACCCTGATGCCAATGTCCAGGATACGAGAACAAAAACTATAATCAGTGTAAAATGGATTTTAATTGGTATACCCTTAACTTTTGCTATTTGTAAAGACACAGTATATCAATACACCCATAATTATTTATGTTAAACATTTCAATTTTCTTCTTAGAAATAGAACATTCAGTCAAAAACCCCCAAATATGGATATGGTCTCTAATTTGAAAGTAGG
>JACDHC010000217.1 GCA_013821245.1 Candidatus Nitrosopumilus sp. | reverse complement strand
CCTCTACACTAAGGATTTTAATCTTTCGTAATTGAAAACGGTTATCATTATCTCAATAAAAGGTATAATAAATGAAATCAACATAAATATAATTGAACCTGTTACTATCTAGCCAAAACTAATCCTTCCCTCATAAATATGTCAAAAAAACATTTTTTTGACCAAAATAGTCTTTATCACTACAGATAAAAAAGCATGAGAAGAGGCATTTGTCAAAATGGCTCAAAATTATTCTCTAGGATCTAATTGTTGTATGCAAATAAGAATATTGTGAAAAGTAAGAGTTACACTTTACTTGTCATAGATGACCAAACTTGATTTTTGAGTAGGAGAGGTCCTTGTGGGGGGTTTAATTCATTGGGATAATGAAATTATTAGTCTAAGGATAAATAAATTAATGTACTGCTTAACGGGATTAGTATATCTGGACAAATAATTTTCGTATATGGTATTAGTATGCATAAGCACCATCAGCTGGTCTGCACTGATTGCACAGAGTAATTTGTTGTTTATCTGAATTTGGTTTTTTTACAGTTGTAACTTCAACATTTTCCATACCGCATTCATCACATTTACCTTTCATTGATTGACTGAAAAATAATAAATATATTTATTATATAAGCATATTGAGCCTTCTCTAATTCCATTATATGACGATATGTGTTTGACAATAAAGACCCCGTGAATATTACTACAGCATACACAAAGTAGGGGCTATTGGCAGTGCATGCATGTGTAAAAAGATTCTTTTTGTGGGTTAAATTCTTTGAATTGTGATCAATGGCTATTTGTTATGGATAAAAAATATGAAGTCATAATAAGAGGCTCAAAACCAAATTATCTAGTTCGTGAATCAGATCCTGCCTCTTTGACCGTCTCATTGTATTGCTTTGCTAATTGCGAAATCCCATGATTCCTTCGTCACTAAAATACGAAAAGTACATTATAAAACATTAACATCCCGTCATCCCTTCCTTTTCTGTTGTGTTAGATTATTGGAAGACAATCCTGTGGAAATTAGTTTAAAAGCATGAAAGAATGTAAAAAAGTATAGTTGCAATCGATCAAAGGTCAAGAGGGTAAAACAACCGACGATAACAAAGGTGTACTTCTTCCCCAAGTAAGATTTGTCAAATGCCCAATAAGGACCGGTTTAGGGGTATTGGGCAGAAAGTGGACCATATTAATAATAAGAGACATTGGCTTTCGCAAAATTGAGCGCTTTAACAGGATTATAGAGTCTATACCAGGACTTACACCACGGGTTCTTTCAATGCGCCTGAAAGAGCTTGAGAATGAAGGTTTGATTGAGTGTCTAAGAGAAAAGAAAACACCGACGATGGTACTGTGGAGGCTGACTGAAAAAGGTAAGGACACTTTACCAATCTTGTTGATGCTAACTGCCTTCAGCTCTAAATGGTATGCAGATTTCATTTTTGAGGACAAAAAACCAAGAAAGTTAAATGAAATATTTCCACAACCAGAGGCAAGAGAATTAGTCATGGAATACCTTAGGGATTAGATTCCATCTGGTTGGTATCAGGCTATTCAAACTGTATTCCATATAACACAAATCAACCATATTCTTTTTAAACTAAAGTATGGCCAAATACATTTAAGTGGATTGGTTAAAAAGTTGTCATTCAATTTTTAACGTTTTAGTGGCAACAAACATCCCAATTATAAGCAGCGCCAAAGCAAAGATGAAAAGATATAAAAAGTAAATCCAGTTGGCAGAGATACTGTTACCTGAAATAATAATCTCCCTGCCAAAAGTTGAAGAATATGATACGGGATTCCAATCCGAAATGATCTGCATCCAGGGAGGAAAGTTTTCTTTTGGAAATAGTGCCGTGCTGGAAAACATTAAAGGTAGGTTGATAAAGTTTGAAATAACTGTCGGTATTTGCCAATCGGAACTTTTCATAGTAATTAGAAGATATATTGATGAAAGACCTAAACTAAGTAAAAACAATGCAACTACAAATGCTGTCAAACCAATAGGTTCCGGCAATGCAACACCAAACAGCATGACACCTAAAAATACGATTGGAACCTGAATCATCCCCCGAGTCGAGGAGCCTAACACCTTGGCTAGAAAAACAATATAGTTTCTTGTGGGGGTAACCATTATTCTTCTTAGGTATCCGGATTTTTTATCTTGAATCATACTTAAGGAGCTAAACATGCCTACAAATAGCATTGAAGCTGAAAGTTGCCCAGACAGAAGAAACGCTATATAATTATCGGTTTGAAAGAAACCTTCAAGAAACGACTTGGGTGCTGAGGAGAAGCTACTTCCAAAGAATACTATCCACAAAAGTGGCTGGACTACACTCATAACGATGATTGCTGGATTTCTATAAGTGTTTTTAACTTCTCTAATATACAGTCCAATGAGTTGATTTAACCGCCTCATCATTGCTATTCGGTCTGCCTTAAGATTACCTTCTAGCCTTTGTATAAAATTGTTTATCCATCTTCTCTTCTATTTCAACAATACGCATACCGGTAAGTTCAAGGAAGACTGACTCCAAATTGGGTTTCTCGATTTTTATCGATTTTACGATGTTTGGCTGGATTCTGGTTACTGTTGAGATTAGTTCAGGCAAGACAGTCTCTGCATCTTTAACTTTGACAAACAATTTCAATGAGTTTTCTGTCTTTGTTTCATTTTCCCTGTCTCCCTCTTCCTGCCTGATTTCTATGACACCATCAATATCCTTAATTACCGCCGGGTCAAAAACCTTGAAAAAGTCAATTTCCAATAAATCGCCACCAACTAAAGTTCTGAGCTCCTGAGCTGTGCCAAAAGCTATTATTTTTCCGTGATTTATTATAGCAAGATTGTCACAGAGAACATCAGCTTCTTCAATATAATGGGTAGTTAGAAAAATAGTGACACCGTATAGTCTGTTTATTTTTTTTATTAGATTCCAAAGTAATCTTCTGGTATTCGCATCGAGTCCTATTGTTGGCTCATCCATAAATAATATTTTGGGCTCATGAAGCAAAGCCATGGTTATTTCTAATTTTTTTCTTGTGCCTGTGGAAAATTGTCCTACTTTTTTGTCGTCCCTTTCGTCTAGTTCAAAATATTTCATCAGGGTGATTGCTTTTTCTTTCCATTTTTTCCCTAAATTATGCAGTTTTGACTGAATCCAAATATTGTCCATTGAGGTAAGAGAATCATCTAAAATTACCTCAGAAGAGACCCATCCAATATTTTCTTTGACCTTTAGGGCGTCTTTGGCCACATTGTATCCCGCTATAATGGCCTTACCACCAGTGGGATTGGACAGACCAGTGAGCATTTTTATAATGGTTGTCTTGCCCGCACCATTTGGCCCTAGCAAACCAAAAATGC
>JACDHC010000216.1 GCA_013821245.1 Candidatus Nitrosopumilus sp. | reverse complement strand
ATAAGCTAACAAAAAATAAACCTGCTATTTTCAGCAATTTTAAAGACTTTGTAGAATCTGCGCAATTTAGAAAAATTGATTTGGTTATTGAAGCTGCCTCGATATCAGCAGCCTCAATCTATGGGGCTGATATTCTTAAAAGAGGGAAGGATTTGATGATAATGAGCATAGGTGTATTTTCAGATTATGATTTTTACAGTGAGATTATGCACCTTATCAAAACGAAATCCAACAATGTCTTTCTACCATCTGGAGCTATAGGCGGAATGGATATGATAAGAAGCATAAGAAACCATATAGACTCAATTACTTTGATAACAACCAAGAGCAATAAATCGCTAAAAGGGGCACCGTTTTTCGCAAATTATAATATAGATGCAGATAAAATAACAAACAAACAAATTATCTTTGAGGGCAACGCAGAAGATGCAATAAAACAATTTCCTTCTAATGTCAATGTGGCTGCCTTAATAAGTCTGGGTGGAATAGGGTTCAAGCGTACCAATGTAAAGATAGTGGTAGATCCAAGCATATCAAACAATATCCATGAGATATACGTAAAATGGAAATTTGGTGAGTTTGCAATCAAAATTAGCAACAGGCCAAGTAACGAAAATCCAAAGACAAGTTATTTGGCAATCTTGTCTGCAATAGAGTGTTTGAGGTCTATTTGTTCACATGATTTGAAGGTTGGGTCCTAAAAGACCTCATTTAATTATAAATAAAGATGTATACCCACGGCTTTCCATTGTTACATTGTTTTCGATTTCCTCTGCTTTTATCGTAATGGATATGACATCTGTGGTATCGAATTTCTTTGGTTTTATCAATATGAAATCATCAAGCAAATCGGAAGATTCAAAACATGTGTTGCTATAGTTAAGTTCAACAGGACTGCTTGAACTAATTAAAAAAACCTGATCCTTGTCATAGTTGCATATTCTAATTTGCCTTCCTGTCCTTGGGAATGCCCTAAGACTTATCTTTATTGATTTTTTATCGTGGATTATGTACCTGCTACTGTTATTTGAATAAATGTCAAATTTAAAAGGATATCCAGCGGTATTTTCTGCCATTTTATTAATGCCATCATTCATTATGATGTCTATTTTTTTTATGGTGTCTCCAAATTTGAAAATATAGCCATTAGTAGTTTTCACAATATTGTCGATTGTTGACTTTCTAGCATTTTCTTCTTCTGTTGAAAGTTTGTACCTATCTACCCATTCCTTGTAATCTTTGCTTATATCGCTAATGAAATCTGTACAGGTGTTTTGATAATCTTGGATGCTTGTTGCTCTTTCAGAATCAACATCAGAAGCAAACATGATTCAGTATGGTGTTTTATTCTATTTAACTTATTGATTAAAATTTAACATTACAGTAGATTAGAAAGTATAAAATAAATGAGAATGGATGAATTTACTTCCCTGGTTACGGATCTTGCAAATAACATTAGCAACAACATGGAATTTTTCAAATCCGCGTTAATAAAAAAACCAACACTTGTCTATTACAAATTAAATGAACTATCCAATTTTGTGGGCTCTAGATATAATGTAAAATTGGAAATTCATTTTCCAAATTCTAATAAAATTTATAACACGGATGATTATGGGAAAGAAAACCTTAGCATCATTATAGATAAATTCAGAAAAGTTTTCCCCATTCCAAGAGAACAGATCAAACAAGAGGCTGCGAATCTTTTCAAAAATGCAATGGTTATAGACGGGTATATGTATGAAGGCAAAGAGGGTGTAAAAATAGTCTTTGATGACCAAGTTAAATCGCGTATAGAAATCCTTCCGGGCTCTGTTCATTTGTGGGTTAGAATTGATGAAGATGTCGAAAAATTTTGTAATTGGTTAATGAGGTATGTTTATACCGATCGCCTATACAATAAAAAATAAAAATTTATTTTGTAAGGTTAAAGAAATGAGGGCGAGTCAGGTAACCACTATGTCAAAGGTGGATGATTCTACAAACATATCCAACGATGCACTCTCTACAGTGGTAACCGTAACCTGAATGTGCTTTACTCCTAGAGTTTCAAACGCATATTCAAATTGTCCAGTGCCTTCGGATGCACGTTGATTTGTAAGGGTTTCTAGGACTTCGTCATTTTCATCCGTTATTTTTATCTCATAAGTAGCTCTTTGAACCAGGTTGTCTCGGTCATCCTGAAGAATAATTCCAAATGTGGTGTTTTGTCCTGTTTTGATTTCGACTGGATCCCACAGTAACTGAATATTAAATGTGCCTCTTGGCGTTGTGATGGTTAAGGGGGGTTTTGGTGCCTCTATTTGTGTTTCAGGTATAGGTGGTTGACCTGTTCCCATTGCCTTTAACTCAAATGCATACTGAATTGGGGGCTTACCCGTAGTTACATCAGCAAATGTTTCAGCTTTTACGGGCCACGGTAAATCTTTACTTACGTATATGTTGTTATTGATTCCTTTGTAATACCTTATTATATTTGTGTCAAAAGTGCCTGCTGGTGTTGTAATTTTAGCTGTACCTGATGGCTTAATCTCTGAACCACCTATTGATCCAATTTTACCCCATGAGGCAGAGCTCAAGGATTGACCTGGTTTTGGCACATAAGCTGATAACCAGTCCAATGTTGATGCATAGGCACCCCGATACTTTTCCATTTCCGCTGGAATAGGGGAAGACCCCAAGGCGGTTAGGTCAAGTTCGCTTAGATGAAATGTACCGTTGTATACATTTCCTTGATCAACGACGTATGTTGGGGTTTCCCAGTATTTGCCGGTAGCGTTATATTCTTTAAAATAAAGGGTCATCATGAAGGGTTGACCTTGGTTAGTATCTGCCCGCCTGATTTCATATGTATAATATGTGTCAGGCTTTGCACCATTTCCCACATACCATGCGTCAGACTGTGCATATGCTTGTCCGATAAAATGATTGGTTTGTAATGCAGTCATCCCAAGAATAAATATTAGAAAAAATGCAATTATCTTCCTTTCTGAATTTCTTTTTAATATTTGCATTGTGTAAAATATGCAAGAGAACTCTTTAAATGTTATTATTCTTGGCGTGTAAATAAAACTACACAATAAAATAAATAAATTAGGAACTCTGCTACTAAAAAGTAAAGTATGTGTAATTGCCCAAAAGTTCATTTTTATGACGTTGACTTTAAACTATACGGTATGAAAGTTGTTCCATCCTGTAAAAATTGTGGCTTTCCATTGAGTGAGGAGCAATCAAAAAAGTTTGAAAAAGAAATTGTGAAACATTGGGGTTTTGAAGAAAAAAAATAATCCCCGTATTTTGTCATCCGTTACGTCAACTTTATAAATATCCTAAATAGAAAAAAAACAGTGGTATAAGATGACCAAGAAGTATAATGTCAATA
>JACDHC010000215.1 GCA_013821245.1 Candidatus Nitrosopumilus sp. | reverse complement strand
CATCCACATCCACATCCACATCCACATCCACATCCACAGCCCTCGCATCTGAATTGTCTTCAACAGCATCTTCCTATGTCTCTTACGGAAAGGTGTATTTCAAACCAAGGCCATTTTTTCTGTATGGACGAATCCACATAGATACCAACAATTCCTTTATCTACAAGGATAATGGGCTAGACGGATTAGCAGAACTGTCCAGGGTATGCAGAATACCACTGCAGCCTGCATCAAGATCTACTATCGGTAAATGCCTTAGCAGTTTGTATTTTTACAATGCACAAAAAAGAGATATTCTCATACCATGGAAACCCATAACATCGGAGATATTCAAATCATTTTCTGATCTGCTAAGGGCAGACAGAGGGGGATTTGTTTTTGAGTCAAAACCCGGAGCGTATGACAAAGTGGCAGAGCTGGATTTTGTGTCTCTATATCCAAACATTATGCTAAAGAAAAATGTTTCATCAGACACCATCAACTGTGATTGCTGCAAATCAAAACAGGACAATAAGGTTCCAGGACTCGAACACCTGTATCACTTGTGTAGGGAACGGATGGGCATAGTGCCATTGTCTTTGAAAACCGTTCTTAACAGACGACTGGAATACAAAAACAGAAAGAAAAACAGCCTTATTACTTGCTCACCAGGCAAAAACGAACAGTTGAAAAACCGTTATGACAACAGGCAAACCGCATTAAAATGGATCCTGGTTACTTCCTTTGGATATTTGGGGTTTAGTAACTCAAAGTTTGGAAGAATAGATGCCCACATCGCAGTGTGTGCTTTTGCGCGAGACATACTGTTGAAAACATCAAAAATAGCAGAGAGACATGGATTTGAAGTGATACACGGAATAGTTGATTCCATATGGGTAAGAGAAAAAAATGGTGTTATAAATTACTCAACTAATGCACCCAACAACACTTCAAATCGCTATATGAATTTGAAAAAAGACATAGAGGAGCAAACAGGGTTTTCCATATCCTTTGAGGGCATTTACAAATGGATTGTATTTGATTCCTCTAAAACAAATCCTCAATTGCCTGCGCTAAATAGGTACTTTGGTGTTTTTGAAGATGGGACAATAAAGTCGCGAGGGATTGAAACAAGGAGACACGATACACCCCAACTATTCATTGATTTTCAAGACGAATTGTTGCAGGCTATTGCTAAATTCAACAGTGTTGGAGAAATCAGACAATCAATACGTGTTTTAGAGGATATATTCAACAAATACCAAAACCTTATTTTCTCCGGGAAAGTATCTCACTCTGACCTTATATTTACAAAAAGGATTTCTAAAGATACTGATGAATACTCAAGCAGAGACACCATAGAAAATTGCGTCCTAAAGATATTGTACAATAACGGTAAATCTTTACATGCAGGTGAGGAAATCAAATATGTTATTACCGACTTTAATAACAAGAATCATTTGAAGAGGGCGTTACCGATAGAGTTAATTGATAAACATCATTTTAAGTATGATGAAAAAAGATATTCAGAATTATTGTCTGATGCCTATATCTCCATAAACAAGTTTTTTTGTCTCGATACTTCATAATATGTTATTGAATATCAGTTTCTGATGTAATAATTGTGTGTCACATAGGTAGGTTGTCTATGCCAATCTTGTGTTTGGAGCAGAAAAAAAAACAACAAGAAAATAACGATTATATGGAATTTAAAGGCGATTAGAATATGACAAGGGTAAAATTTTATAATAATCAACAATTATCCGGTATTGAGGAAAACATTAATGAGTTCCTTAAGAAAGAAGTGGTGAAAGAGCTGATTGACATTAAACTTACTGTTCTCAGTAAAAACGGTATTGACGAATATACATCTATGATTATTTATGAAGAAAATATGAAATTGGGCGCAGAAGATCCTCAAATATACGAGTAAAAAAATGGAATTGAATACATTAATAAGCAATTACAATTTTTCACTAGATATATTCCAGTTTATCAATGTTAAATTCAATTCAAAATAACTATTGATACCCAAAAGAAAACAATATTTTATTGATGGTTATTTTAGATTGGATATTTCATAATTTATAATTAAGACAAATTGGTAGAAATGATGAAATTGAAGGATCACAATGGTATCATGTTATCTTTAATCAAGAATTGTGAATATTATAACTTAAATGAGAAACAATTTCTGGAATCGATTAATAAGATTTTATCTAAAGGTATCTCTAGAAAAGCTTATTGCAATTACAAAAAAAATTATTTGAAAATAAATAATTTCAATCTCTTAACGAATCAATACCTATTGGAAAATCTCATTAATACCTCTCTCAAAGATTGGAAATATAATCAATTATGACAGAGTGTATTATTGCCTTCGAATTATACAGGACAAGGACTTTATCACGCTTCGCCAATAACAATAATGATTTGACCAGGGTGGAAATCCTCATGGTTTCCACTGAACCCTTTTTATTATCATGAACTAATGCAAATAATTAAAATAACAATATCATGTTCAGAAAGGCTATTTGAACCCTATGTCTGCTTTGGACATTGACATAAAATTTTTCTGCATCATACTCGCTACAACAATGGCATAATCTATTTCCATACCTTAGTTGTGTCCTTATTTGCGCTTCAGTATATTGTAATTTTCACTATGATGTCTTGATGGGTATTATGAGAACACCTATTATCTCATTTCTTTATGCATTTGGAAACAACTTCTCAGTAACCAATTTTACAGAATCCTCTTAACATGTCTCCTGCGAAAATATCTTTAATTATGTGATAAATTTCTTCTCGAAATTTTAATACCAGCATATATAATTTAAATCCAATTTTGTAATTGTGTTTAAAGTAGTCTACAATATGTGGGGGATAATTTATGGTATCATTAAAGTCAAAGTTTTCAATTGGCTTGTCGTTGATATTGATTTTGTTTAGAGCAACTTTAATTTCTCCAAATATCTTAAATTTGTTATAATATTCCTCACATTTTAAATGTGATATTGCAAAATCTAGGTGATATATTTTATTTAGGTCTGATGCTTTCTCAAAATTGGGGTTTTCATCGGTTACTAATATGTCTTTTTCTGATAAGGGGCTTGACTTGAATTGATCTCCAAATATTCCCAGAAAATAACGCTGATTGTTTCTGATTATGGATAAATTTGTGAGTTGTTTAAGGATGCCAACAATATATTCCGTGTGTTTTTTCCTATCCTCATGCGATACCAAATTGTAATTAACCATTGATAAGACAATACTTCTATTTGCTGGAAAAGTTGAACTGCCAATCCTGATGTAGGACTTGTATTTTGAAAAAAAGGGTCTCTTGTAAAGTTCCAGTTTGATATGCAAAACAATATAATATTTTCCTTTTGATTCTATAGTGG
>JACDHC010000214.1 GCA_013821245.1 Candidatus Nitrosopumilus sp. | reverse complement strand
CTGGTTAACGGCAATATAATAACTATTAATATAGTCCCATCAAAAACCGAAGACCATTTTAAAGGATTTCCAGTATTTGGGACAGTACAATCCATAATAGATGAAAATGGCAGGGAATTAACAAAACCACCACCACAATAACAACAACAATAATGCCATACACTTTTAATCATATTGTTTATTTTTGAATCGTCATTACAGTGTTTATTTTCAAACTTAAATATTCTCAATAGTTTGCCAATATTAATTTTGATTACAGAAATTTGCTTTTATTATTATCAATTTACTGTTTAAGAATGAGCATAAAATATTTCAAAATCAGTAAAACGATCATAATCAACAGTTATTCTCTAATGGATTCAATAACGAATAATTCAAAATTGGCAATACGATGCATTTTTTTTACAACCCCCAATCAGGAAATCAAACACTTGTAAAAGAGTTGTATGAACACCATACATAAAGATAAAAGGTCTAAAAGTTCAACTATCCTGCCTGCAAGGTAAACGAATCCTCATTTAGTAGTGAAAACACAGCGAAACCATCTGGCCCGTTACGATAATGGCTCTTTTAAACGGGTTCTACGAAAATATGGTGCATGAAAAAAAGTGGCAGAAACCCAAAACAATAATCAGCTGGAACTTGACTCATGGTCGCTATATTTGTATGCGATGGATTATAGTCATATATCACCTGCAAACGACCAAGACATATCAAATACTAACAATAATAATAATAATAATAATAATAATAATAATAATAATAATAATTATCCACACCAATTGATTTAAAATGTTATTATACTCGCCTATAACAAGATTCAATACCAGAATAAAGAATAAAAATGCCATATTCAAACATGAATACTCTCCCTAGAAGATGTTCTACTGTTTCTAAAGTTATTATAGAATTTAGGGTATCTATCCAAGACAGAAAAATACTATTTGGAAAATAAGAAATAGCTAAAACAACATACCACAACTGAAGCTATGAATTATCCGGAAAATAACAACAATGATTCCAAACATTCAGATATTCAATTTTCCAACATGGAGGAGATTTTCTTGGAATTAGCAAGCTCGCAGAGACTATCAATAATATTCATGATCTCTTATCGAAGACTCAAGCTTTCAGCACTTGCAAAAAGCCTTAATTTAACAATTCAAGAAGTTCACAGAAATACAAACAGGTTAGTAGATGCCGGATTAATTGAAAAAAATTCAGAGGGTGTTTTTTTCCTGACCACTTTTGGAAACGCAATAATAAAGCAACTTTCAATATTTGATTTTCTCTCAAGCAACAAGAATTATTTTTCTGATCATAGGATAGGGGACATACCGATGAAATTTGTCCAACGTATTGGAGCACTAAATGGGGGCAAGCTTATTTCAGGGATTGTATCCATAATAGAGTCATGGAAAAGACTCTATGACGAATCAAGCGAGTATATATATGGAATTCTTCCACAGATCCCATTAGAATTAATTCAATCAGTTATACCTAAAGTCAAAAATGAGGGGGTCAAGTTTAATTACATCCTTCCAAAAAATGCAATAGTACCAAAGATACGAAGCGACCTTCAAAAAAGTTCTGGATATGCCGATTTATTAAAGCAGGGTATTGTAGAGAGAAAGATGATTGACAAAATAGAAGTAGCGGTAATTTTAAACGAAAAGCAAGCCACTGTAATGTTCCCTACACTAAAGGGTGAGGCGGATATGAATTATATGTTTTCAAACAATGACATTAAATCAAATAACGATGGTTTATTCCATGAATGGTGCGTTGATTTCTTTAGGTATTGCTGGTACAATTCAAAGCCTTTTGATGAGCGGAAACTAACTGAGGTTTAATTTGCATAAATTCAAAACTCAACATAAACAGATATATCACATATCGCAAAAACATATTATCTAAAAAATTAGTTATCATGTTTTAGGGGTTTCATAAAACAATATTCCATAAAAAAAGACAAATGTATATGTCGATACATAAAAAAATAGATTTAAATCAAATATACGTCTTCTATTGTCATTATGCTATTCCACAACAGTTTGTTAATTAATCATAACTAATCAATAAATTAACACATTATGCTATTGATGATAAAAGGTGGTATAAATAATACATAATGCTGACAACCCTTGTTATAGTTCCTTGATGAAGGTATGGTATGGACATAAAAAATCTTCTAAAATCAAATATATGGTCAATAGGAATGATTGGGGGCATAGTTCTGATAAGTAGTGTGTTTTTCATACCCCTCACAGAGCATTGGTAAAAATTTAATATAATACTCTTACTTTTTTAAATCTGTTACCATATGCAAATACATTGTATCTTATAAATCTCGAACCTTATGCACCACGTTTGTGTTTAACCGTTTTGGCTAAATAATGGATACTGTATTTGTATCTTTGAATATTCTGTTTTGTTTTCTTCTTTCCCCATACACCTCTTTATTATTGTACCTATTTCCTTTAGCGAGAACATAAAAAAAATATTATCCCTCAACTTAGTCAAATAACTACACAATAAATAAATATCAAAAAAATCAGTCGCCACCAAGTTTTTCTAGCCCATTAATCATATGGGTTCAAATCATTCGTTGTTGCATGTTATGATAAATGAAAGGAATCATTTGGATTTTGGATTTGACGCCTTAACCCCTCAACAAATCCCTAATGACTTTGATGATGTTATTGCCATCTCTATATTATAAGTACTGTTTTCCTAAGCCATTTTATTTCAACATTATAACCGCACCCAAGATAAAACAGTTAATCCCATACAATGAGAAAAGTATTATTGAAATGCAATCCATTATCAAGATGGAACGAAAACATCATTGAGTAATTTATGCAGAATATATGCAACTATGATATGTAAAGCACTGGATAAATCTTTTGTCGATAGGGATAATAAAATTTTAAGAAACACAAAATGAACAGCCTATTTTTGCATCTTTTTCTTTATAAGTTCATTATTTGGGTCTATCGCAAATGCTTTACTAACATAATATTCGGCGCCTGTGTAATTGCCAAGACTATGTAATGCCTCTCCTTTAAGATATAGCGAATCAACAAGGGCTGGATCTATCTGTAGAGCCCTGTCAAAGTAGATACGGCTTGAGTATAGTTGCCTAGTTCATTTAGTGCCCAGCCTTTACCATCCCATGCGTTTACATAGTCAGAATCTATTTCCAATGCTTTATCGTATGCAGATATTGCCTCGGTATAGTCTCCTAAAAGATTGAGTGAATCTTCCATATTTACTATAATTTCCTTAGTATTGGGGTTTGTCCCAAGTGCATTATGGTATGCAGATATTGCCTCAGAATAGTTTCCTTGTTTCTTTAAAGTTGTCCCCTATCTTTGACCAGTCATTATAT
>JACDHC010000213.1 GCA_013821245.1 Candidatus Nitrosopumilus sp. | reverse complement strand
CCCTCATATCACTTACCCATATCATCCATGTATCGTTTGAGAATGTGAAATCTTTATTTCAAATACGAAATTAACAAATACCATTTTTTTAATATTTTTCCTCTTCTTCTATTTCGTTTTTTTAGTATTTTCTTTGAAAAGTATTGATAAATAATATTAGATACCCATTGAGCATACAAATCGCCAACCCCTTAGAACAAACCAATTAAGGTATGGCAACTCAAGTCTAAAAAACTAAGCATGTTCTAGGGTTATACCCTTTATATCATTTGTTAACTTTACGCAGTGTTACACAGTTGAAGTTTAAATGGCATAGAATAGAATATCCTGATATTTAATAACCGTAAAATCTCAGCGTAATGAAATAGGCGGTTTTCAACCATGATCATGGAGGTTGTTTAGGCGGATCATTTTGATAATGACCCAAATATGCACATACATTGCAATTGTTAATAGAAACTGATGCATTTCAATACAAAATCACAAACTCGGTATAAAAACACATAATTGCCATTTTCTATTTAATCTTACACAAAAGCAAGATAACCAAACCATTTGCACTAATCACCAGACAAATATGTATTTAATAATCATCAGTAGGGATAAGAGGGATTGTCATCACTATGGTTATTGTGAACTTAAACAAACAATATTTTTATAATTCCGTCATTGCTAAAGACTATGAACAAAAGGTTATGGGCGTTAGATGTTATTTTTGCAACCATTGTTGCAATAGTAGGTGTTCAGATAATATTGGCCGTAGTACCTGGTCCATGAGATTTGTGCACTAAATACTAGCACCTGGTCACTGCACCATAAATTTCATATAATAAGGGTGGGGAAACGAAGGTTGCGGATCTTTATCTGACTTTATTTGTTGCAGTGGGTTGCAGGGTTGAATGTTGGTAATGGACAATTGGCTTTGAAAAGGTTTTGGGTTGCCTATCAGTGAACATAATCAAGTTTGGAATGGTTTTGCTACTTGTTTTATGGATAGTGATTCTAACGCCCTTTGTGGTTGCGGACATGTTTATGATAAAGGATTCGATTAACTTCTTATGATTGGGGTCAGGCAGGTATATTATAGTCAGACTCTTTATATTTAGATACTTGTCCACATTTAGGACAACTTTCATTATTTGAAAACGACTTGTTAAATTTTTGTTTATCCTCCCTATACAAGTTAGAAGTATGCTCAAAGCCGCAATGCTTACACCTTATCCTAAGATTCATCAATAACGCATAACGCTAAATATTATTTGAATATTTTCCAACGGATTACAGAAAAATTAGCTAGCCGAAAAATAATTTGCCTAATCTGTAGTTGGGAGGCCCCTATTTCGGTGGACATAAAATTATAGAAAAGGTAATAAGCCTATACCTAATTCTTTTACATGAATAAATATTTTAAACGATAAGAGAACCGTGTTATACTATATATAATATTTTCTTTAACATCCTTTGAGCAAGCCAAACGTTCTCTCCTGATAAAAACAAAAACAATGACAAAAGTAGTGCGTTAACCACAGAGGACCTTCTCACAATAAAGACTGGAGAGTTAATTCCAAAGACTGAGGAACTAGATGAAGCAAATGAGTCTCTCCATCTATCTAACAGTGAGCTTCAGGCAAAGATGGAGGAGATAAAAAAATCCAAAGGTGATTTGGCGCAATCAAACAATAGCCTTTTGATAGCCACTGAGGAATTAGCAAAAACCAATGAAAAGTTCGCGAAAGTGAACAAAGAACTTGCGCAAATTAATGAGAAGATAAAACAACACAGCATTAAGCAAAAAGAGTTTATCCACATCGCATCCCATGAGCTAAGGACACCCACCCAAGCCATTTTGGGATATGTTGAGCTCTTGCTTTTGGAGCCTCAGTCAAAGTTTGAGTATGGAGAACCCATTATGAGGAACGCATACAGGCTTCAAAAGGTAATATCCGACATACTGTACATCTCAAAGATTGACAATAACACGTTAACGCTATACAATGAAAAATTCAACCTGACAGAGACAATAATATAGGTTGTAGGAGATGCCAGAAACCAAGTTATCCGCAACAACAAAAACGTGAATATCATATATGACCCTAGTAACCTGAAAAGAGCGGATAAAGAAAAAGAAAAAGATTTTTTCATAGATGGCGATAAGGAAAGAATAGCACAGGTAGTCTCCAACATTCTTGATAACGCCATCAAATTTGTGGAGGAAGGCACAGTCTTCGTCAGTATTGTGGCAGACGATACTACTACCAGTAGTAATAATGATAGTGTTGTTGGTAACAGCTTAAAAGAAATTATCATAAACATAAAAGATTCAGGCAGTGGAATAGACCACGCAATATTGCCAAGACTGTTCTCAAAATATTCATTTAAAGACGGAACTGGAGGTACAGGTTTGGGGCTATACATTTGCAAAAACATTGTAGAGGCTCATGGTGGACGAATTTGGGCAGAGAACAACAAGGATGGGAAGGGTGTCACCGTTAGCCTTAGTTTACCAACAAAACAATATTAAGAGTTGGTTATTACAGGAAAGGCTTAGACTGACTGCAATATTTACTATGTTTTGTTTCTTTATTATTGTTTTGTTAAACATACTTTATGTTAAAAAACATTAGTCAATACTCAAAGATAAGCCAGATAAAGAACAATAAATATGAAAATATTTCAATAAATCAAAATAACTTCCAAAATTCTATATTCACCAATAATAATAAATTATATAACTCCATAGAAGGTAAACAACAACAAAGGGTCCGTAGCGTAGTTAGGATATCGCGGCGGTCTTCGGAACCGCAAATCGTGGGATCGAAGCCCATCGGGCCCGTTATTCATAGGAGTTCAAATAATTCGTTATGCATATTAAGAGAAGGGAGACAAAATTATTGCCTGCTAATCTGATTACAACAACTAACAACATTGAGATGAAAGTTACAAATATAATCAATAGAGTTAATAACAGAATTCTATAACTATTTAACCAATATAGATATTTCTGGAAATTACCAAAACGGACTTTTAAAGGTCATGATTAGATATGCAGAGTATTTAGGGCCAAATGTCACCTTTTATCAAATTCAAGATAAAGAGCAAATACTGAAGTTTTTGGATTTAAAAAAGAAAATGGAAGGTGAAGATCCTGACAAAAAATGGATCACAACATGGAATGATTACCTATTGAGAATAAAGTACTTTTACAGGTGGTTACACAATGCCAAGGACAAAGGCATGAATGCCAAATCTTATGATAGCTGGACCACAACTTCATTTATTAACATCAATATGAAAAGAAACAAAAAAGTTTAACCAATTTTGCGTATGCTTTAGTTTACATTCGTTTTTCTACATAGGAAATAATCATCTGCTTATGGATTTTTAAAGACAGGTTAAATAC
>JACDHC010000212.1 GCA_013821245.1 Candidatus Nitrosopumilus sp. | reverse complement strand
AGGGTCGGCCGGGATTCTGACGAAAAGGACCATACATATAAATAGCATATAAAAACATATAGTTATAAGTACTAAATTTTCTCTTCCTTATAAAAATTTAATTACCATTTTATCTTTTTATTAAACACATAGAATAATAATTAATTAACATGTTCGTTGAAAATCATAAAACGGTCCTTTTCGTCAGAATCCCGGCCGACCCTCGTATAAAGTCTTAACTTTACAGGCTGAAACATACCTACAGGCTGGATTTGTTGTTATTTCAGATTATGTGTGGTCTCCTAAAGAACTTTATCTTTTATTCAGTAGAATTAGGCACGGAAATCTATTTTACCCTATATTTCTTTTGCCAAAAAAAGCTATTAATTTGGAGCGAGACCGTAATAGAGAATACATAGTTGGTGCAGATAGAGTAGCAACATGTTGGGAGAGCTTTGCAAAATGGGAGTTTAAAATTCCCCAAATTTTTTACGATAATTCTAATATCTTAGCTATCGAAATGGCAAAAAATATTATAGAAGAACAAGGCCTGAATTGAAACGACTTCTTAATTTGTAAAATTATCGTTTGAGAAACCAATCATTCTTAAGTCAGTTGGCCGTTCCATTACTACCCATGCCCCTAAGCTCAGAAATTTGCTTTTATAAATCCTTAAAATTTTTGATATTTTCTTGTACTTCATCCAATTGAAGCAAGGATTCATTGATGAAATCTGTAAATTTATTTAACATAATACCGATTGGCAATAAAAATCCGATAGAACGATTTTCCTTACGCTCAATGACTGCTTGGGCAGTGTCAGAAAAATGGACACTGTTAGATTTTAAATTATGTAATATAAAAATATCGGTTCGTTCAACTAGGCTAGGGCTCATTTTAATTGAATTGAAAAGAAGATTCTGGTTCTCTTTGGATAATTTACAATATAACGAATATTTTTACATGAGGTGCTTTTAATGGACGGCAAATTTGAGCATTACCAACTTGAACATATTGCTAACGATCTTCTGGAATTTATATCCTCATTAGCCTCATACTTACCCGACAACTTACCAGGTTTTGCAGCATCAATTTCTGAGAAAAATCATGGATATGATCGTTATTTCTACCTGAAGGTGCGTGCTAAGCTCTTTTCCAATACCCCATCGTATGACGATGTATTCAGTCTTCTCTTCGAACTTCCTATTGGAAGCAAAAAAATCGATCCTGACAGGGAAAGCATCATGGAAAATCTTTCCGCATTTTTCAGGGGATGGCTTTCCATACCGAATGTAAATCCTGCCTGTGGATACAATTATGCTATAAAATGGGCTGCACGCCATGGCTATCAGGCAATTGTAGAATTTTTGCTTGAGCATTATTCAGAATCAGATTTTCCAGAGGGTATGAAAGAAGCTGTTTACTCGGCTGCAACGGCCAATAATCTGGCACTTGTCAAAGTGCTTACCGAAAAAGGGGAAATAGAACCTGATATCATAGATTGTTGCATTAAATCCACCCAAAACACGGAAATAATGCTGCATTTTCTGAAAGATGATATTAAATTAATTCAAAAATATTACAAATATTTTAGTGAAATGACAAATCTTTATGACACTATTAATAACAGGCTTGGGAATTCTAGTAATAAGTTTTTTGATAGCAAACATTGCGTTTACGCTCAAGCTGTAACTACTATGAAAAGGAAACTTGAAGAAATTGAAAAAGCAGCAGGTTCATATTTCCATCTTCAGCCCAATGCTGAATTCAAAATTTAATAGATGTTAATTATAATATTTGACAAAAACAAAATTTATTTATTAATGATTCTTGTCAAAAATGCAAGGGGTTGGGAGTCCAGCTGGCCGGAGTCGTATGCTAAGTAATATTTAAATTATTTATCGATAGATTAACTTTCATGTTGATAAGCTAACTATATATTTAAAGTGCATCTTTCCAACATTTTATTAGCTATAACCAATCATTATATTTTTATTTAAAGCAATCCTTCTTTTAGTTATTGCTTAACGTACGTTTCCGCCCCGCGGAACTCCAACCCCCTAATTATGCAGCATTTTCTATTTCAACAATTAAACCTAAATGATCGCGATCTATCAAATCCTGCAAACAAAGGCGAACAAATTGCTTTTTAGAATATCCTAATAATTCAGCATATTCGGCGGCTTTTTTGGGACTAATAATCCTTCTTCCATGCTCTATATCACATAAAACCTGCCTTGAAACCTCAAGTAATTTTGCAAATTCAACTTGACTTAATTCTTCTCCTTGGCGAATAGCTAAAATAAAAGAACCTAAAGTTAATTTTTCACCCATAAGATTCTCAAGAAAATCTAACGTTTTTTTTGTGTTTCTAGTAATCATGTTTATTTACCTCAATTATCTCGACAACTTCCATTTGTCCAGAGTTATTAATAATATAAATAGCACGATACGATTTTGAAAGCCTAATCGATCTTTGGCCTTTTCTATCTCCATGAAGAGGTTCATCATGGTAGCCCGGAACCTTTCGCACTTCACTTAAACCGTCATGGCCAACTGCATTAATCCATGAAGTTAACTTAGCAATGATATGTTTAGGCAGTTTTTTTAAGTCAGACTGTAATATTTTTTTTCTTAATATTACATCGTAAATATCCAATTCTATCTCTATTTATTATTCTAGTATTATTGTACACAATTATCGTGTACATGTCAAATAATGTTTAACTTCGATTATTATATACAGTACTTGAGTATCACAAAACGAAGGTTTTTTGGAATATTTTTTTAGGTGCTTATGATAAACACAGATCCCTTACCTTAAAGGATTATAATTGTTCCATTATCTGTTTCCATTAGTATGTCAGCACCATAGGTTGTTCTATTCCTATTATGCTGGTGCTACCTTATTATTGGAACCTATCATTATTGCTATTAAAAAAAATTTCCAATAATATGCGCAAATATTTACTCTTTTTATATTTATATGAAAACCAAATTTGAAATAGAATCTAAGGTTAAAAACCACTATAACACCTATCGCGATTATGAATTTCTGGTGCTGCTAAATATTTTTGAATCCCATCCAGACACAACAGACCTACTTGAAGAGTTGAAGAATTTTTTTGCTAAACGATGGGATGCTATGAGCAAAAGTTCAACATTATTTAAGCCCTATTTAGATCATAGCAACGATCCCTCTACAAAATTAATGATAGAAATTGCAGAGTTTGTCGCTCAGGAGTTAACTAAAATTCCTAGGATAGAAATGCCTTCATTAGGCATAATAATCTAAAACATTAATAATTCTTTCGTAACCGTTCGGCCAACTACACCTAGCGCTAAAATAGGAGCGCATTAAACTGATCACTTTCACAAACAGGAGGCGATCATGAAATACAAAGAAGACTGGCAAGCATTAATCAATGAATATGAGTC
>JACDHC010000211.1 GCA_013821245.1 Candidatus Nitrosopumilus sp. | reverse complement strand
TGTGGGTTTGGATTATAATTTCAAACCATATCCAATGCATTAAGAAAATACTTAAACCAAAATAAAATCTATTTGATTGTAAAGTCTTTGTTATGTGCGATTATCAAAAATTTGTAATTATTGGAAATATTTCGCCTTGCTGATTCTGGAGATCAAACCGCTGTGTTTTGGGTAAAAGGATAATTATGGCATTGATTCAACGGATTGCCATATTATCAAGTAACGAAAAACAATATGTGTTTGTGTCTGTGATTGCCGATTTTGTTGCTAAATTTTGTGTTTTATGTACTCATTTTAAGCTCGTGTAATATGTGTAATATGTGTTATATTTGTTAAATTATGTGACAGCTATAATCTTTAGAAATTCATCATTAATCTTTAAAATATCATCAAATATGCAAATTATGTAGATATTTGTTATGTTTTATTGTCTCAAAAATTTATTATAGTAAAGAATTTATGTTTTGGCAATCATGGTTTAATAATGAAAACATTATCTTTTGTGGCTTTTTCTTTAGTCGCGATTTTATTAGCAACAATAAGCATAGTCTCACTATCAACATCGCTACAGAATAGTTTTGCACAAAGCAGCAACAACAATGCTACCATGGCGGGTATGAACATGACCAATAACAACAGCACGATGATGATGACTGGCGACAATCAAAGTATGGCTATTGGCAAGGACTATCACAGTTATGATATGGGACAAAAGCATGAAAAAATAAACGGAACTATAAACATGATGAGCACAATGTATCAATCTCTTGGTTCAAAGTTCAATGTAAGTTTGACTCAGGCGATAAGTACTGCTGAACAAACAATAGGCAATGGTTCAGAAGCAATGTCCGCAAATGGTGAAGAAAAAGACGGTTTTCTGGTATATTCTATAGTTTTAGGAACCCCTGATATGAAATTCTACAATGTTATTGTTGACCCTGGAAATGGACAAGTTTTGGCATCAAATGAGATATCGATGATGAAATGGATGATGACAATGCATTCAGCAGGACAACATCAAGATAAGGATATGATGATGGGAATGCACCAAGACTATGACAAACAGGGTATGATGGGAATGCACCAAGACTATGACAAACAGGGTATGATGGGAATGCACCAAGACTATGACAAACAGGGTATGATGATGGATTACCAAAACCAATGGTGAGGGATTTCAATAAATAGCCTATAAATTGGCTGTTTGACAAAATCCTTTTTATTTACATTTCCAATTTTACATGTAAATAGTCAAATTCAATACCATGCTTTGAAAATGAACACTATGGTCTAATTGAATTCAGTTTCCTCTGTTCCCTGATATTTTAGAAATGTAACAATTATCGACATGACATCAACTTCACTATCTTTTGGCCTTATTAGTTTGGCAATTTGAAGCACTTTGCGAATGTCTTTTTCGTTATTCAATAACAGTTTTTCGGCAATCATGTTTGAGATGGATGAAGGGAAATTAAATCTAGATCTCAACAAGTTTTCTGATACGAGCATAAACTCCTCATCAGTATATTCTGGTAGGTAGTATGTTTGAAACCTGGAAAGCAAAGGTTTACTTAGTCGCTCCTTGCTGTTTGAGGTTCCAAACACTATGGGGTTATTCATTTTGAACCGAATTTTTTGGGATTTGAACGTTACATTTACTTCTCCACTCTCCAGCAAACCTAGTAAATTTGATTGATCATTTTTTTTTAATTTATCGATTTCATCAAATAGGATATATTTGGCATTTTTGTTTTTGTACAGTTTATCAATAATCCCAGCTCCACTTGCATTTGATGCATCAATCGGTACACAGTTTTTTACATTATCTTGTATGCACCTTATGAATAATGTCTTTGAAGTGGCGGGAGGCCCGACTAACAGCACATTGACATTGTGTTCTGAAACAAGTGCACGATATAGATTTGTTTTGAGGTCATCATAAGAATAAACCTCTTTAAACAAATTTGATGCCTTTTCCTCAATGGTGGAACCTGGGATATTTCTGACGAATATGTTCTGAGAATTAAACACCCCAAAAACCATGTATGCAATGGGAATAAATGTCGCGGTATTTTTCCTTTTTGTACAGGCTTATTTTTGCACTATATTGTTCATATGTGTTTTTTTTATCGGCCATTATAATTTACGAATTTATGGTTTTGAGTTGGATATAAAATAGGCATTCATTTTCTAATGTTTTACAGAAAACTTGTTTTTGTTTTTTTAAACTAAATTAAACATGGCCATCAGTTTCTGCCCACAAGTCCAAAACATGGGAAGAATGTATTGTAGAAAAAAATCTAAAATTGGCGAAAAATACAATACACAGGATAGATTCGTTTTTCAATTTGTGCGTGGTAACCTTAAGTTATGGCACGATCTGGACAAAATTTGGAAAGGTATTTGTTGAAAATAAGGGATCATAATGCAATAACTTTTTTGCAGGTATATTAAATAGGGTAAATGTAAAAAAGGCCATTCAATGGAGTAGTTTAGTCTGTTGTTAATTGGTGGAATTTGGTTTCGTTTGCTTTAGAATGCCCGTGGTGATATGGCGATGATAACTAAATTTAGTATCAATAGCCAAATGACAACATTTTTTTCATTTCATGCACCTTACAGTGATGCTGCTGTGATACCTTGATAGTATCAACAATACAAACCTGTGGTCTCTCCACCGAGATAAAGAACTGGGCATTAGGTAACTAATTTACGTGTCATGGGTAAACAATGGTTATAACAGGAGTTTGACATATATGTATTTACAATGGTAACAACAAGGATAAAGTTTGTAAACAAAAAAGTATTGATTTCGGCCATTTTATTTGTTGGGGTAATGCTTTTGTCAGCATTTATGGTCTCGCCGTTTGAGGTCTCATGGGCGACACAACAACAGTATCAGTCGACAACTAATTACACCAATACAGGGGATTATAAAACAATACCGAAAATCAACGGTTCGGTTAGTGTAGAAGATGGTGCGGAGTATTTGCTTAAAGATGAGGCAAAGATAACATACCTTGCAGCAGTTCAAACCGCACAAAACCAGGTAACAAACGGCAGTGTGTTAGCTGGGCATTTGGGGGTAACACAGGGATACCCAACATATGTGTATGATGTGGTGGATCATTCAACAGACAATTTGTTCAAAGTTATAGTGGATGCTGGAGACGGTCAGGTCCTATACAAATCTGAAGGCCATGAGATTGGCACATCCATACAACCGATGTTTGATCCCTTTGGGCCTGAAAAGGGCCATGGATTTGGGACGACATTGCATGGGCTATTTGGGTCACATGGGCATGAAAAAGGCCATGGATTTGGAGACAGATCATGGGACGGATTTGGCGGATTTTTGCATGGGCTGCTTAGACAATAGGGAACAAATGAACTTGGATAACAAACGGAAACAACTGGATTCC
>JACDHC010000210.1 GCA_013821245.1 Candidatus Nitrosopumilus sp. | reverse complement strand
GGCTCTGTAAAGTTAAGACATAATATTCCTGTTATAATGATATGCGAACAAATCAAGCCATTGTTTTACATGCTTTAGTTTACAATTCTTTTTTCTGCAGGGAAAATAGTCGTCAAATCCTTCAGTTCTGTCCTTTATGTATTGCATAGTCCTTTCAATGATACTTTTCTCATAAGGGGAATGGATATGGTGATCTAGGTTCAGGAATCTGCAGGCTTGAGGATACCATGTTCCGCCGTCCGTGGAAACTGGATGTTTCCAATGAATCCTGACCAAACCTGAAATGAATCTTTCTGCTATGAGCATGTTTCTTTCCATAGAAATAGTTAGTGCGAGAATCTGCTTGTTTTTAGGCTCCATTGCAACCCAGAGCCAAATGCAATCGGATCCAATCTTGATTAATGTCTCATCAATAATATACTCCGATATCATTCTTTTCTTTGATGATATTTTTTGAGGCTGATACTTTTGTATCCAATCCCTTATTGCAGTATGACTTCTCTTGACAAACCAGGATAAGGCTTTAGAAGTTTTTCTTAAAGAAAGACCATCAAAATAAAGATGTATGGCATAGATCATATCCTCCAGTCTGGTTCTATTTCTTGTTTGACAAATCATGAATCATAGAAGCAAAGGATTGTTATAGCTTTTTCGTTAACTTTACAGAGCCGGCAAATACAATATAGTTTTATATAATAAATTCCAAATGTAAAAAAAATTTATCTGTATGGTTTAGAACCAAAAACATGTATGAATCAAATCAATCAGCTTAAAAAAAATATCATCAATGATCTGGAACTATGTGAAGAAGAGGCAGAAATTTTTTTAGCATTGATAAAAGAGGAGAAAACATCATCAACAAATTTTAAAAAACATTTTAATTTGAATATAGAGAAAACGATTGAAAATTGTAAAAAGCTTGAGCAAAAAGGAATGATAATAGAGATAAATGAAAATGAATTTCAGGTTCTTCATCCCAGATTTGCGATTGTAAACAGATATAGAAGGTTATGCTCAGAGAAAAACATTCAATTTAAAAAAAATATAAAAATTGATAACATAGGGATAATGCTAGAAAATTACCAAAGTAAGGAATAATGATGAATGCAAGGGCTAAATAAGGGAAAAACATTAAATTATCACCTATTATGCAATCTTCAGATTCTTCTGCAAACAATCAAGACAAAATTGTTTACTTTGGTGTAATAAATATCAATGAAAATGGCAAAAACATAGGTGCTATTGATGTATGGAGAAGCGTAATTACAAAAAAAATATTATGCGAAGAAAAAAGACCAGGAATTCTGGAAATATCTGAAGATATTGGAATGCCAATCATCAATGACAAAGAAATCTGGGCAATAGCAGTGAACAAACATAGAAAAGGAAAAGACAGATGGAAATTAATAAAAATACCAGAAAACGACAAAGTGGACTTTATAGATACTGATGATGAGACAAAGATCTCTGTAAACATAGATAACTCAAGAATAACAGATCCAGAGTGGTGGAGTCTTTTAGTTTCCAAAAACATTAACAAAAGCGTAGAAATATCTGAAGAAATCATACAAAAATGATACCCAATATTCCCGAAGAATACAATAAAATTGACTTTAAAATACACATCAAGAACGTGACAGAAGGGGCCGTAGCAAGCAAGTTATCGGGATTTTTTTCAATAGGCGACAATACGGTCAATTTTAAAGCAGTAGCATTCGGAAGGATAGGGGGACAAAATATCAATATAAAAATATCCGAAACAAAATATAATCATATTAAAAAAATGGGTATGGATCCAGAAATAATCTTAAGTTTAGTCCAGAAAAAGATAATTGAAGGTGATATAACCTTTGATGAAAAAGATTTGAAAAGAAGAACAGCAATGGAATAGACATTACTAATTATATCAATGCCTCGTCCAATGCAGAACCACAAGAACAATCATTTCTATCACTCGAGATTAATGGTATTAATTTAGAGATTATTGTTTTAGTAGTGTCTGCATTCTTTTGCAATGTTTTGATAACATCTTTGGAGGACACAGGTTGTTCTGCCCAAACATCATAATCGGTTATTGTTGAAATAGACAAATAACACATTTCACTTTCTCGTGCAAGTACACATTCAGGAATCAAAGTCATTCCTATAATATCTGCATGGTAGATATCTCTAAACATTTTAGATTCTGATCGAGTTGAAAATCGGGGTCCCTCAATACAAACATAAGTACCTTTACCATGAAATTTAATACCAAGACCATTTATGCATTTATCTGCAATGCTTCTCAAATCATTACAGAAAGGATCGGCCATTGATATATGACATGCTTGAGAACCATCAAAGAAAGAATAATTTCTATTCTTTGTAAAATCAATAAACTGGTCAGGCAACATAATATCTCCAGGAGCGTAGATATAGTTTAGGCTGCCTACTGCAGAAGGTGCAATTATCCTTTTTACCCCCAAATCCTTTAAAGCCCATATATTAGCTCGGTAATTTATCATATGGGGAGGAATTTTATGTCCTTTGCCATGTCGTGGAAGAAATGCAATTTTTCTTTCGCCAAACATGCCTACAATTATAGAATCAGAAGGGGGTCCATAAGGTGTATGAGGTTTAATTGTTTTTTCCCCCTGAAATAGATTATTATCGTATATCCCGGTTCCCCCTATTATTGCAATTTCTACTGCATCCTTATCTTCATTTTTATGCATCTAATAAATCACCATCGAATGTACAGAATAGCCTTTTTCCCGCAACAATCTCCCGCCACCAAGTGAAGACAATTCCACTACAAATGCAAATCCAATTACATTACCCCCAAGCTCTTCAATTAGTTTTGCCGCAGCAAGTGCTGTTCCGCCAGTGGCCAACAAATCATCAGCAATCAATATGTCTTCATTTTTTTTAATAGATTCTGATTGTAATTCCATTATTGCGTTACCGTATTCTATCTCATATGTTTGTTTGACGGTATTGCCAGGCAGTTTTCCGGCTTTTCTTATCATGATTACACCTAGGTTGAATTTTAAACCTAATATTGTAGATAAAATAAACCCACGGGCCTCTATTCCAGCAATATAATTTATGTTGGTTTTTTTTAGTTTTTCATAGAAATATTCACCTAATAACGCTAGTGAATGGCTATCCCTAAATACAGGAGTAAGATCTCTAAATAGAATACCTTGTTTTGGAAAATCAGGATAATTTTTAATAAGGCCTTGAATATGACTTTTATCCATCACATAATTTTTTTCATGCCCATAAAAAACATTTCTAGAACAACCAAATAAAATAAACAATATTATTTAGATTACACAATAACCAAATAAAGGGAACTCGATGAAATTATCCGATGCACGTAAAGATCAATATAGAAAACTTGCAAAAGAGAATATGTATAGGAGTCGTGCGGTGTACAAA
>JACDHC010000209.1 GCA_013821245.1 Candidatus Nitrosopumilus sp. | reverse complement strand
GCTTCTTTCTGTTAAGGTTTCTTCTGCCAATGTCCACAAAAGCATCAATTTATCTCCGAGGCATCCGTGTCTCCGGAATTGTTGGAAACCATTCTTTATTGCAGTAATACAACACACATTAAACAATTTACGGATATATCCTAAATTCTAAATACCTTTGATATGGATTAAAACCGGAGGCTTGGAACTACCGGTGGTATTTTCATCAATTCTTATTTATATGAAATTAATGAAATACGAGAAAAGATATTTGTTTCAAAGTCTATTTTTATAGCTTTTATTTATAATATCTTAACAGATAGATAGGGAAGATGTCAAATTCAAAAACTACGTCCACTACAAAAAAAGAAAATATAAAAAATTTAGAGAAAAAACTGGGTGAAATCCTGGGCCTAGAAAGAGCTGCCCAAAAAGCAGTTGATGAATTAATATCAATGAAGCTAATCAAATCAGATTCAAAAGACGAAGCAAAGGATATGCAAAAAGAAGCCAATTCTCATGAAGATAAAATTCAGGAGGTTGTCTCTGAACTTTCAGAAGACAAGGACATTAAACTGGATACTCAAGAAGTTGAAGAAACAGCTAAAGAGACAGAGGAAAAAGCAACCAAAATGATGAAAACATATTTGGGCGAGGAACCTGACACATCAGAAGCAATAGAGTTTTTGTGTTTAGCAGAAGGTGGAGAGGTGACCCACTATGAGGTTTTGAGTGCAATTAGCAAGAACTTTGACAACAAAAAATTATCAACAACTGTCAATTCTATTCTGAAAGAAGAACAAGATCACCTAAAGAGATGCTTGACCATGGCAAAAGAGGCTGTATCGCCATAACATTCAACAACTACAAAAATAAGAATTAAAAAAATGTTCAAAGGACCGTCATAGTAATGGTTGATCAAATGTAAATAAAACCAATTTTTTTGATTGTTCTCTTCCTGTTACTGGCATTTTTTCAGGTTTAAGAAGTCCTATCTGGACTAAGACTGATGCCTGATCCCAGCATATGTGTTCATGAGCTATTTTGTTGTTTTCAAATTTCATAACCACTACATGGGGTATCTCAACGTACTTTCCTGTAGGTTCTATTCCAGGTAACATATATTCAATCTCTTTATCATGCGTAGAACTTATTATAAGTTCATCAACAACTTGTTCATTCCCTATTGTCATTGATATGTTAGTAATTTTCATATCCTTTGACATTTTTCCGATAAAATGGTTTTTATAGAAATTGTAAACCCCATTGTAACCCATTCCCCCAGTTACAGTAGGTACGTGATGGACATATGGATCCTTCGTCATGGTGGTAGTCATAGTTGCATCCACATCTTCCTTATCAAACTCAAATTCTATGTGTTTGTCAAATACATCACCAAGGCTATCCGGTTCTCTATCCATGATAATGTATTTTAATTCTTCTTAATTTTGATTTATATTATATTCAAAATTAATTTATTATCGAATATAACAATAATTCAGTAATATTAGTGCTAAAAATATTGCTCTATAATAATAGATATAAATCTACATATTGTTATGTAATGCCCAATAACTCTGGTCTTGCATCATCATTAGATGTTTGTAGAGTTAAGATGGATTCGTTTATTTTACTTAATTTTAAATTATAGAGTTTAAAATTTAGGTATATTGTTATTTTGTAATATACTTTGACTTTGGACGAAAGAATATTAACCGGAATTCTATTTTTTGATTCACTGATTGAGGACAGATATTATCAATGTTCTGGATGTTCTTCTATTTGTTCTTCTTCTAGTTGTTCTGAACTCTCCTTGTCCATCACATCTCCATTCTCTTTTTTACCGGTTTTTTCCTCTAAAGTTATTTCATCTTTATCTTTGTCGCTGTCTTTTGCCATATCAAATAAATGTAAAAGAATTATATCAATGTACTGTGAAATTATTATTTTATTTTTGATATAATAAATTTTAATATTTAGAATAAATCCTATCCAGTAGTATTGTCTTTTTGAAGAAAATTATTCGGCCTAATTTATTATATCTAACCTATATATCATATAGGCAAGATAGTAGTTAGGGAAATATTAAACTTGAATGCTAAAGATTTAATGTCAACGCAGATTGTTGTGGCAAAAGAAAACACCAATGCTGAACAAATAAGTTCAAGACTGCTTGCTGGGGAATTCAACGGTTTGCCCGTGGTGGATGATAATGACTATGTTGTTGGCATTGTGACTGCCATTGATATACTAAAAGCTATACAGAGTGGCCATAAGCTAAATGCTATGGCAGCAAAAGATATTATGACTCCGAACCCCTCAGTAGTAAAGCAAGATACACCAATAAATGACATAATTGGTATTATGGTTAAAAAGGAGATTGAATTGGTACCTGTTGTGGAAGATAATACTAATAAGATTGTTGGAGTTGTAGCAAGATTGGATATTTTAAGAGAAAAGCTGAATGAGGGATTTGTCACGATAGGAAAAAGAGGCGGAATTTCAAGAACATAATAAATACATTAGGTGGAATACAGTAAACTTAAACTTTTAGATACTAAAACAATAGGAATACTGTTCTCCCCTAAATGAAAGTAAATTATTATTTGAATATCAATGAATGAAAAATTCTGATACCGTTTATAGATATGATACCAAATAACAATAGTTTAACGTTATTTTCATAGAAATTATATAATATCGTTCAAATGTTATGGACTGCTGGTGATTTAAAGTATTTTTACTAAAAAAGATCTTATCAATCCTTTTTTGTTGTGTATACAGATAACTAATTATAAACAATGACTCTATATCTCTACTATAGATATTTCAAAGAAATACTGGCTTAATACCCCTCTTTGGATTTTCTTAAATGACCTGTTTTGCTGTCGATATACACATGCCATTTTTCAGACTTTTTCCTTTTCCAACTCTCTATCTCCATATCCTTTACTATATTAGGTTCAAATGAACGTGGATCAATTTCGCCTATTTTTTTTATGGTTCTGCTAGAGCAATCTCCTAATATTTTTGGCTCTGATGCAAAGTCAGCCATCTCTAATTCACTACCTCGTAAAATGCCATGTTACCATTGGCTAGCTTTTCTATGCTGTAAACGTCACCTTGGTATTCTACACGATAGAATTTCCCTTCATCAAGATTTTCAAAATCAACATCAATAAAGTCATTTCCATCTTCTTCTTCTTTCTTTACTTGAACTTCAAGTGAATTTATAAGGTCTACTGTTTTCTTAGATGTATCTGTACCCGAGGATCCTTCTGTTGCGTCTATATTTGCATGAGATTCCGTTTCTAAATCATTCTTTTCGGTTAAACCGCTTGACATAAGTACCAAAGTACATTGATTGTTAGCGCTTATAAGTATGATGTCTCAAATGTAAAACCAGTAAAGTTTCACGTTAATAAAAAAGATTAGAAGTGGAGGAAGAAAAAGACAAATGATGATTATTC
>JACDHC010000049.1 GCA_013821245.1 Candidatus Nitrosopumilus sp. | reverse complement strand
GCAAAAAGAAGAAATGCAAACTAAAGCACGTGATTAATTGGCTGAATCTCTTCGCAGATTTTCATAACAGGGAATTGAAGCCTTAAATGAACAGAGCCCTTGAAATTGATTATACAAATAAAAAACACAAATTGTTGGCTTCCTTATAAGGAAATATGGACTATATGGATTTTTATTAAGGTGATTTTTCAATTATTAAATGCCATTTTATCCAATTCTCATTTGACACACATAAAAACCATAGTTTAATTATTAGGATAGTCTATCTCATGGCCCAAAGGTATTGGATCTCTGACTTGGATAGAAGAGACATACTTTAAGTAGAATAAAAAAGTATTAGGTGTTAATCTACATACGGAAAATGCGCTTTAGACTGGAAAATACTGAATTATCTAATTTCTGAAACATATTGTTCTTTTTCTTCTCCTTTCCATTTGGTTTAGAATTTTCTTTTTTGCTAAATGTTATTTCCAGTATTCCGTTGCGATATGTAGACTTGGCAGTTTCAATATCTGCATCCTTTGGCAGTTCGATTGTTTTGTGGTATTTTCTTTGGGGGTTGTTAGCGGTTACCTCAACTGCCTTGTCATATGCGTATATCTTAATGTCTTCTTTTTTTACACCTAGTATTTCCAGCACAACTCTGACCTTTTTATCTGTCACATTGACATCAACTAGGGGCTCTCTTTCAGCTGTTGTCTGTTGTGGATTAGTCTCTATTCCAGCAGTGGCAGCGGCATCAGAAGCAGCAGTTAATCCTATTCCACTGTTGCTTCTTCCTGCAGACTGTACATTTCCAAACACCCTTACCTTTGGCTTACCATCAGGTCCAAATGTCATTGAGTAGCCATACAGTATAGGTCCTATCTCCCTTACCTTTGACCCGTTGGGTGTTTGGTATTCACTTACCATCTATTTTGGTGCGTTTGTTTGAATGTCCTTAAATTGGCCAAACATAATTCTCATTTTCTCTTCCATGTCCTCAAGTTCCCTGAAATGGTCCATGTCAAACAATCCGCCAAAGCCAACGCCCTTTCTTTTTCTCATTCCACTACTACCAAAATCAAAAAACCTAGTAAGCCAATCATCATTATCTATGGGTCTTATGTTCATCTTTAACACATCACCTATATTATGTAATAGTTATTACACAATATATATTATTCTAACATTACGTTCTATCTATGCATAAAAAGTAAAAATATATTTTCGGTTTTGCATATACTATGTTCGGTGATTAGGTTATGAGGAGAACAAAAGAAACCATAAGCAAAAAAGTTACCGACCCAATCAGGTCAGTTGGCAAATCAGTGTCACTGCCCAAGCTGTTTTCAGTTGGCCTTATTTCGCTGCTAAGTGCCATACCTCTGGCCTCAATACCTAACAGGGGCATAACGGCCTATGCACAACAACAAGCGCAAGCACTTGACCCCTAGTCTGAAGCCTTGAGAACAGCCCAATCAAAAGTGGAAGCCGCAACATCGCCTGGAGCGTTTGGGCATGGTGTCCCCGATCTTCAAAACTTGACAACCCCGGACATACTGTTGGTCTTTGGGTTGCGGCAGTCGGCAGCATATTGGTGTATGCAATTGCAAACCACCTGCTCGACCGCAGCAGGGAGAAGGCGAAAAGTGGCCGATTGCTATCTTCTGCTGCCTAAAAGGAGATTGGCCCGTTTTCCTTTTTTTTTCTTTGACAGTAAATATGCAATTTATAAAACAAGGACATGGTGAAGTTTGGCTTTTAAACTCAGTGTCTGGTTATGTGGGATTTTTTTGTCAGCCAATTTATTATGGCATAAAAATTGTTTAAAAAATATGGTTCTGTTAACTTGATTAGGATACCAAACTTAAGAAAAACTTAGATATTAAGTTTCACAATGACATGTATGTCGATGGTTAATTCCGAACCTATTCCGGTAAGGATACAATGCTTTAATTGTAAAAGTGAAGGAGGTGATTTTTGGGCTATTACGCCAGATCTGCCATATACTGAATTTAATTTGAATGGAAAAAATCCAACACACGAAATGGCAAAAACGTTAATAACATCAGTCACATGTCCATTATGCGATAAAGTTCACACAATATATTGGGATATACCGAAAAATCCTAGTTAAAATGCTCAATCATTTTGGGACAATTCTTAAATCCCAATAATGTTTCTATGTGCTCTTTTCCATACCGTCTTTTATATTCAACTAGTTGTTAATGTATTGGATATGTTATACGGCTTTAAAAAAATTTTTGATTTGGTATTGCACTGCTTATATTAGAGGATTACAAAAGCCTCAACAAAGACAAATGGTAACACAAAACGTCAAATAAATCATGAGGATCAGTTATTTTCCTTTTATGTAAATTGCTATATTTAATACTGTAATGCTCCTATTGTTGTCACTTTTAAATATATAACAATATGGGAGAACCCTCATCTGAGGCGCCGGGGGTGGGACTCGAACCCACGAGTCTTGGAAGACATCAGCTATCTTATTTTTTATATGATCTCGAGGCTGACCCCTTTTAGGGCTTATAGCTTACCTAGCTTGGGTACCCCGACCTTCTTGATTCATTTTTAGATTTCCTATAATGTCTTTTTAAACTTATGTTATTATCCAATGATGTTTTCTGTTTTGTACAGTATATGAAATGGCATAATCCTAAACTAATGTATCATATTGGGTATTTGTATGCCTATTGTTCTGACAGAATGGTATTATGATACTACTATATTGTTTATTATGCTATCAAATTAATCCCTATATTTCTAGAATAAGATAAGCCTTGTTGTATAATAATTTGTTATCTGTTGCCATATTTTTTATAAAGATCATTTTAACAAAAAAAATTAATATCTTGGAATTGTAGTTATCTTATGCTGGCAACAAATACCGAAAACATGATATCAAAAATTAAAGATTTGTCGATTCCCGATCTTTCTCTAATGTCGCTTATTTCTTTTGGGTTAAAGGATAGATTGGCTATGTATTTTAGGATAGATCCTTTTACGGTCCCTGATCCCTTTCCAATAAAGGAGGACCTTAACTATTTTATTATAGTTGATAAATCAAACACCGATAGAATAATATCATTTATTGCAATAAAAAAAGATTTTGATGATTCTTCTATATGGGATGTGTTTTTGGGAAAAGAACTGTCAAGATTGGATCTGTCGCCAAAAGATATTTTGTCTTTGAAACAAGAATTGTTGCCTAAAGAAACCAACAACTTTTACCCGTTAAGAAGAGAGGGCGCAATTGTGGGATTTGTTGCATTTGCGTTTGAGATATGCGGAAAGAGATATCCATCTCCCGCTTGATTGATGATGATTAGTCTATAACTGTATATCCTTTTTCTTTCCGACGCAGCTGTTGATGTTGCTGTTGTTTACATTAAATTAGAATTTTTTTTCTTCTGGTTTTTTATATTGTTATTGAATCTGTTGTTGATTCTAGTTCTCCGTTTGACAGTATGTTTATTTTCATGAACTCGAGAATTTCTTTGGCTCTTGCTGTCCCTTCCCTTTCAATGATTTTTTTGGCGATATCTGCTCTATACTTGGTTGACCATTGTTGCCCGATTTTGTACTTTCCGCTTATTATTTCTGGATCTATTTTCAGCACCGTGAGGTACTGTATGGATTTCATGTCTTTAGTTAGTGGCGTGTACTTTCCTTCCTTTTGGTATTTTTTCATCATCGAGTTCATTGCAAATGCTTTTTCATTATTGTCTGTTACAATGGATGCCATTCCCTTCACCACTATGCTAATGTATAGTGTATCTGCAAAAGATGCATCAGTTGGATGAAAGTAATATGATGGTAAAAAGCAAATTTCTTTGTCAACCTCAAAGCCCACTTTTGGGTTTCTTTTTAGATTGTCTATTTTCTCCCCCCTGTTGTGAGAGTGCATGTAAATTGCATGGGAGTGACTGTCATTGTTGAAAATTTTGATATCTTTTTCCCAGATTTCTTTGTTTTTACCTTTTTGAAAGTCTAAAGTTTTTTCATCATTGTTTGTAAAATTATTTGCGAAAACAAAGTTCATCGGGATTACCTGCGGGAATCCGTCATTATCTATTGTGGATATCCTTCCTACCGTATTGTCATTAAAAAATTTTATTATGTTTTTTGTTTCTTTGATTTTAAAGTTGGGTGTTAATTGCATATCTATGATATTGGAGATAAATATCAGCTTCATAAACTAAATTAAGTTTTTATCCACTGCTGCTGCTGCTGCTGCTGCTATTCTTCTGTTTGTTTTCATTTTCATTTTCTTCTTCTGGTTTGATTTTTTCTTTTCTGGCTAATATTAAAAGTAAAATTCCGAATAATCCTAGTATTAATGAAAGACCCTGTGCTCCTCCATGCGGTACAAAAATGTAATACGTAGTGGAAAAAATAAAGCATATTATGGATTGTATTATGTATGTTATTGATTTTTTAATGTTCTTTTTTTTTGTGATGTATCCTATTACAAAAAATGCTATACTTGGATAAACAATCAATAGTATGTATTGATCTATATCTATACCATTATGCGACATATAAATTTCAAATTAATTATAAAATAAAAAGTAAAAAGACTAACGATATGATTTCTGTTTTCTTCTTCTTGCACCGGGACCGCCGAATTTCTTTGATTCGGTTTGTCTTGGATCTCCTGCTAACAAATGCCTGTCAAATTCTATAATTTTACCCTTTATTTCTTCTCTTACGCTTTTTGTAAATGGATGGTCTTTTGGTTCTTTTGACCCCTTTGTTTCCCCTGTAAATGCGCGCGATATGGCTACTGCACTAGCAAATGCTTGGCCCATGAATCCTCCACCATTTACACGTACACTAACGTCTACTCTATCTCTTAAATCCCCAATCAAATGTGCGGGAGTTAAAATTAACTCTTTTGCAATTTCTGGCTCAATTACCTCTGCTGGTATGTTATTTACTCTAATTTTACCATTGCCTTTAACTATTGTAGCTACCGCCCTGCATGTCTTCCTCTGTCCTGGATAAAGATCTATTTTGTTCGCACTACTATTCATACTATTATACCACTCCCTTCCAACCTATCTGTTTTGCTACATCACCCATTGATATATAAAACGATTGTTGTTTGGTGATTTTTGCATCATCAAATGTTTGCATCGTTGAATTCTTTAGTTCATCTGGAATTCCTATATAGACTCTTAATCTTTTAAAGGCTTGCATACCGCTAGGCTTTCTTTTAGGAACCATTCCCCTAACCATCTTTGTTATTATTGTATCTGGCCTCCTGGGGTGAAATGGCCCGTGAATAGGATTGGTTACCGATGACACTTCTAACTTATCCTTGTAGCTTTCAATAACTTCATATTTGTTGCCAGATACCATAACCTTTTCTGAATTGACTACCGAAACCCTATTTCCCTGAAGCAACAGCTTTGAGACTTTTGAACATAGTCTTCCAGAAATGCAATTTGTACCATCAACCACTATAAGTTTATTTTGCTGAGGATTTGTATGCTGTTGGTGATTTTTTTCTTTTTTATCCAATTATTTTTACACCTTTACCGTCTGGATATTTATTTATTAATGATTGTAATGAGATTACTTCATTGCCTGATGAATTTAACTTGTTGAATGCCGTTTCTGAAAATGAGTATGCGTAAACTGTTAATTTGTGCCCTAATGTTCCATTCCCTAAAATTTTACCTGGGACAATTATTATATCTCCATCATTTGTAACTTTATTTAATTTTTGAATGTTAACCCGTCTTCTATTTGATCGGGATTTTGAGAATTCTTTTTCTAAGGCTTTCCAGATTTGTGCCTTGTGATTTTTGAATGCTTTACGTAGCGTCCATTTTGTATTATCTATTAAAGTATCGTTAAACATTATCTGCTGTTCTACTTAAAATTGTATGCAGTACCAAATAAATTTACCTAGGAATTGGTTAAAGTTCTGTTAACGGAGTTTAAAGTCTCACCAAAATTTTTGATGCTAGCATTAAGTTTTTCTGCCGCAGCTATTATTATCTCTTCAGCAGTTAATGCCCCATTAGATTCAATAGTCAGGAATATTTCATTTTCATCTTCGCCGTATTTTACTACGGATATCGTAGCTGGCTGCCATTTTGCATGGTCTTTGCCTAAGCCTAACCTTGCGTATGCCTCAAATTTTATTTTTTGACTGGGAGCTAATGTTATTATGGGAATGTTTTGATTAACTGGTTTTACAAAATCATCTTCTGATGTTAGTTCAGACGTAGTAATCGTTTTGGTTTTATCTGTAGCTTCTGCGTCAAGTTGTAACAATACTCTACAGTTTGTACACCCAAGTGTACTATTGCAGTTACATTCATTAGGCAAAGAAAACTTTTTTAAATCTGTTCTTAATGGAATAAGCCCCAGTCTATGTGCAACAGCTTCATCATGCATAACTGATGAGTTTTCCAAAATAACTACGTCGTCAATAGCAAAGGTGGGTACTTCACTTATTGATAATCGTCTTAATGCGTTTATATATTGACGCGGAACATTGTTAAATTTAATGGTTATTTTTTCGTCTTGTTTCTCAATAACCTTTAAATCCATTGAGATCAAATCAAAAGATTTTAGTCTCTTACATATTAAAATGTAATGGATTTTATGCAAATTGTTATTATATTAATATATAACAAATAATTTTTTAATATTATATGGGTGACTCCAAGGTTACTACTGTTAAATTAATTGTAGGTAACGATAAATTTGAAATATTAGTAAAACCTGATTTTGCACTCGAATACAAATTAGGTAAAAGAAACGATCTTTCCTCAATTTTAATTTCAGACGAGATTTATTCTGATGCTAACAAAGGTTCAAGAGTAAGTGCAGATAAACTAAATAAACATTTTAAGACAACTAATTCCAATGAAATTATAAAACAGATTTTATCTAAAGGCGAATTAAATCTCACTACAGATCAAAGGAGAAAAATGGTTGAAGAGAAGAGAAAACAAATAATTCAGTATATAAATAAAAACTTTATAGATCCAAAATCAAAACTGCCTCATCCAATTCAAAGAATTGAGAACGCCCTAGAAGATGTTAGAGTCACTATCGATCCTTTTAAAAAGCCGGAGGACCAAGTAAAATCAGTTGTTGATTCTCTTAGAAAAATTCTTCCACTAGCGTCTGAAACGCTGCAATTAACTATTACTATTCCAAAGTCTTATTCATCAAACAGTTACAGTTTTATTAAATCATCTGGATATCTAAATTCTGAGGAATGGCTTTCTGACGGATCATTAAAAGTAAGAATAGAAATAAATGCTGGTATGAAGGGAACTTTTCTTGATCGCATAGGTTCATTAACAAAAGGTTCAGCCCAAGTTAAAGAATAAGGGACTTACAGATTATATTATAGAACAATTTTTAGATAATTGGATATATAAATATGAAATCGTTACATTATGGATATCTTAAGTTATTGGAGGTTGTAAATTTTTAATATGCAAGAAATTAAGAAAAGATATGTTATACCTGGAGATAAAATTGTAGAAGGTGACTATAAACCTTTGATGAATGTTGTTAGAAATGGTAACTATTTGATTTCTACAAGAGTTGGAATTGCTGAGGCAGGAAAAGATGGTGTTAAAGTCATACCCTTATCGGGAGTGTATATACCACGTGTAAATGACTTGGTAATAGGAAAAGTTATTGATCGTTCTTCTTTGTCTTGGGATGTGGATATTAATTCGTGTTTTTTTGCTCATCTTCCTGCCCAAGATGTATTTGGAAGGGATTTCTCGCCTGCAAGAGATGATATGGGAAGACAGTTAAGTATCGGGGACCTAATTATTGCCAGAATTGTCTCTTTCGATCGAACAAGAGATCCAATGCTGACAGTTCAGGATAAAGATCTAGGGAAAATTCCTTATGGCGAATTTATCAAAATTTCTCCAACGCGTGTTCCACGACTTATTGGAAAGCGCGGTTCTATGATTCAAACTATAGAACAGGCAACACAAACTAGAGTAATAATAGGTCAGAATGGTATTGTAGTTGTTACCGGAAGGGATGTTGATGGTTTAAGTTTAGCAGTCAAGGCCATTAAAATGGTAGAGGAAGAATCTCATACTAGTAATCTTACTCAAAGAGTTAGAGCATTATTAAATGTGCAAGATCCAGTAATAGAGGATCAATCTAAAAATACAACTATCTCTTATAATGGTAACAATGTTTCATCTGCCCCTGAACAGGTACAGAATACCCCGCAACCACAGAGCCCTACCAATGCAGTCCCATCTGCTGACGCTGACGCTGCCCCCGCTACTGCTGACGCTGCCCCTGAACAGGTACAGAATACCCAGCAACCACAATCAGAACCACAAAATCCGTCTACATCTAATAAAAGAAGCAATAATGAGAAATCAGAAAATAATCTTTCCGACAATTTGACTGGTATTGATCAAAAAGAAAAAAAACAAGAATTGGTAAATGAGGATGTATAAAAATTGAGCGAATTAACGTTAATAGATGAAAACGGAAAACGTTCTGATAATCGGGGAATAGATGATCTAAGACAAATCAAGATTACTGTAGGTGTGGTTAAGAACGCTGACGGCTCAGCTTTTATAGAGTTTGGTAAAAATAAAATAATTGTTGCTGTTTACGGGCCGCGAGAAGTTCATCCAAAACATATGGCTCTTCCAGATCGTTGCGTATTAAGATGTAGATATCATATGTCTCCTTTTTCAACAGATACTCGAAAAAACCCTGCTCCATCTAGAAGAGAGGTAGAAATATCAAAGGTGATACGTGAGTCTTTGGAACCCTCATTGATATTGAGCGATTATCCACGCGCAGTTATTGATGTATTTGTAGAGGTTTTACAAGCAGACGGTGGATCAAGATGTGCGGGTATTGCTGCTGCATCTGTGGCATTAGCCGATGCAGGAATCAATATGCGTGATTTAGTATCTGCATGTGCATCTGGTCGTTTAGGTGATAAAATCGTATTAGATATTAACGACTTGGAAGATAAAGAGGGTGACGCGGATATGCCAGTTGCATATTTACCTAATACAGAACAAATCACTTTGCTCCAACTTGATGGAAAGTTATCCTCAAGTCAGTTTAATGAATGTTTGAATAAAGCGATTGATGGGTGTAAATTAGTGTATGAAATACAAAAAGAAGCACTTATGAAAAAATATTTTGGTAATGAGACGGAGGTGAAGGAAGAAGTATGAGCTCTTCAAAACGTTCTACAATAATAGTTGAACAACTTCGCAAACAACAAATGCTAGAAGCTTTGTCTAGAGGAAAAAGATTGGACGGGCGCAATTTCGAATCTTATAGAGATTTCGAGATCGAAGTTGGAATTATCGACAAGGCTAATGGTTCTGCAAAGGTAAAATTAGGTAATACAGAAGTCTTGGCTGGAGTTAAAGTAGAAACAGGAGAGCCATTTGAAGGCTTAGAGAACAAGGGTGCATTGATAATGTCTGCAGAAGTATTGCCTACTGCTTCTTCTCATGTAGAACCTGGGCCCCCTGATGAAGAAGCAATAGAGCTATCTAGGGTTGTTGATAGGGGAGTAAGAGAATCTAAAATGCTTGATCTAGATAAATTAGCCTTGATTCCCGGAAAAATAGTTTATACTATTTTTGTTGATTGCAGTATTATTAACAGCGATGGTAATTTGCTGGATGCCACCTCTTATGCTGTAGTTGCTGCTCTGTTAACGTGTAAATTACCCATTTTTGAGGTCCAAAATGATAAAGTTGTAGATACAGGTAAAATTATGCCTCCACCAATAACCACTATTCCCATTTCAGTAACAGCTGTTAGAATAGGTGATTCGGTTTTACTTGATCCGACTATGGAGGAAGAAGCGTGCATGGATGCACGACTAACCATTACTTCCGCATCAGATGGGAATTTAGTTGCTGTGCAAAAGGGTTATACTGGCCCATTTACAATAAATCAAATTCTTCGATCTGTTGAAATAGCAAGAATTAAAGGAGAGGAAATACGCTCTACAATAAAGGGGTTGAATGAAACTGGCTAATAGAAGAAAAAGTTCTACTGCATTAAAAGGTCTTGGTGTAAAATTTGGTGCTACAGTAAGAAAAAGATATGGTAAAGTCTATAGAACATTGAAACAAAAAAGAAGATGCCCTAGCTGTACCTCATTAAAATTTCGAAGACTAGCAATTGGAATTTGGAAATGCAACAAATGTGAATATAAAGTAGCAGGAGGAGCATACGATATTAACCTTGGAAAGTTACAAGGCTAATTTCTGTATTTTTTTCCACTACAAGCATAACTACAATATACACTCAGAAAACAACTCGTCTGAAAATCAGAATATATCTAAAAAAATATTAAATGCTGTTTATGTTGCCTTAAAAGGCGATCTTTTTTCTTCTCCAGGTTTTGATACCAATGTAAATATTTCGATGATGGGTAATAGCTATATTGTTATAAGTATAACAAGTAATGATCCGTCTAAATTTCGTGCTTCTGCTTTATCCATTTTAAGATTAATAGATCTGGTTTGCAGGACTGTTTTTAATGTTTGCTGATTCTATCGTAACAATTTTTATCTTAGTATTTAGTAATACTTTTGGTATATACAATGAGCGAACAAGAGCTACCACCATGGCTGAAAGAACAACTTGCTAGACTACAACAGTTACAACAAAATCTCCAGGCAATAATGATGCAAAAACAACAAGTAGAAATAGAAAATGTTGAAACCGAAAGAGCTTTGGAGGAATTAAAGAAAACTACACCTGATGATACCGTCTATAAACTTGCTGGCCCATTATTAGTAAAATCTAACCGTGATGAATTAATAAAAGATTTAGAAGAAAAAAAGGAGTTATCCAAAACTAGAGTTGTAGTTTTGGGAAAACAGGAATCAAGAGTTAAAGAAAACTTAAAGGAAGTGGAAAGTAAAATTAATCAAATGGTGCAAATGTCGCAATCAGGATCACCTTCGACTACTAACAATACATTTAACTTGCCAAAATAATCTGTATCACCATATATTGTTGTAGGCCTTTCTTAATTTTTTCCTTAATCTTAATTAGGATTATTTGTTTTTTGTTTATTGTTGACTATTCGTATTGTTGCTGATGAAAGAGAGAAAAATAGTCAAGTTCCCAATTTGCTTAAAATTATGGGAATTTTTGTTGATTATAGACAGTTATCTGTTGGGGATTATATTGTATCTTCTGAATCCGTAATTGAAAGAAAAACAATTTATGATTTGATAAATTCTGTTTATGATGGGCGTCTTTTTGTACAATGTTCTGATCTAATTAACCATTATTCAAAACCTCTTATCATTATAGAGGGTAATATTAC
>JACDHC010000208.1 GCA_013821245.1 Candidatus Nitrosopumilus sp. | reverse complement strand
CCCCTATATTTTACGACTTGCAAAACAAAAAATTTCAAATGTGGGCAATGATATTTACCGTGAATTTGGAAACGGCTTCAAAGATGCCCTAGATGGGCAACAGCTTGATTATGAAATGAAGGTCGGTATCAAAGAGTTGTCATACGAAAACCTGGAACAAAGCTATAAAAAATACCGATCTATACTTGGTACTGCCGGAAAAAACATGAGTTTAAACCAAAAACCTCTTTCAGAAATCTATTATATTGGTATGGCAAAAGCTGCTGAATGTGTTGGCTGTGGCAATGAGATTCAGGATGCTATTGTTACTAATGGAATAAAGTCTCCCTCTTGGCCTTTGTTTTATTCCGTTACTACTGGGAATGTCAAAAAGGGCTTTAAATTGACTTTGGATAAAAGTTATTCTTATCTTTCTGAGGCGTATTCCGCCCTAAATATGCTCGACGACGATTTTGAAGTTAAACCATTCCTTGGTTTTCTGTTTTTGACGGTAAGTCATTATAATGAATTCTGGTATCAAGATCTTTTATCTCATAGGGCAGATCTTTTATCTAAAATCCAAAAAGATATCGATAAGAAGATCATTAGCCTTTGAAATTATGAGAATGTGTTATGTGGTCTGAGAAATACCGATTTAACACCATAGGTGGGTTTATTGGAAATGAGAAATCGAGATTGGCTGTTCTCAAGTGGATTAAGACATGGATAAAAGGCACAAAACCCCTTATCCTAATTGGTCCACCCGGGACTGGAAAAACCTCTTTTGTTACGTCAATGGCTAATTTTTTAAATTATGATTTGGTTGAGCTAAACGCAAGTGATTATCGAAATAAAGTTAACCTTGAATCTATAATACAGCCTTTACTACGCAATTCTAGCATTTTTGGGAAAAAATCATTATTGTTTTTAGATGAGGTGGATGGGATTTCTGGCCGAGATGATTACGGTGGGTTATCGTTTCTGATTTCCACACTAAAAAATTCTAACCTCCCTATTATCATGGCCGCCAACTCAAAAAACTCCAAGATGAAAGAATTAATTAAAAATTGCAAAATGGTGGAGTTTTTGCCATTGTCTCCTTTCTCTTGTTATCTTTTGCTCCAAAACCTTCTCAAAAAGGAGAACCTAACTTTAGACCTTGATGAAAAGTTAAAGTTAATTGATAAAAGCAAGGGTGACATACGATCTTTGCTAAACCTTGTCCAAACAAAGCTACAAGGAAAATATGACTCTTTTAAGACTATGTCTCAAGATTTATCTGTAGAGGATGGTGTTAACCTATTTTTTTCTGCAGAAAATGTTTCCCAAGCAAAAACTATTTTATTTCAATCGGATGTCATTTACACATCACCTAGATTTGGTTCATCCCCCGATGAGAGGGCAAGAGATATAGTATATGCATTATTTTCCAGCATTGTTGCCAACGAAAAAAGAATATCTATCACGGATATGGCAAAAATATTGGATGGACTTTCTGAAGTCGATTTGTATGTTAATAAAATCTTTAAAAATCGAAATTGGCATTTGTTAAGATATGCTAATGATGTGCTTGTTTCAAAATTGTTCTATGTTACACGAGGTCTTAGTGTAAAATACAGTCAATACAATATCCCATTTCCCTTGATAGGCTCAATATTCATTAGAGGCCAATCAACAAGAATGCTGGGTAAAACATTATCCCATATTTTTCATACCAACTCAAGTGATATAGGAATGTATTATCTTTTACCCATGATGTATATTTTAAAAGATCTTCATTATAGTGGCAATGTTTTTTTCAACAGCCCGGATGATGATAAGATAAATGAAATAATATCAAAAGAGCAGGAAAGATTAAAAAAAAGATGATAAATCTAATTTTGTTAATGTACATGTGCTAAAGTCAACAATGCCACGAGCGTACAAAACAATATTTTTATCTTTTTTGCACCCTTTTAATTTTGTAAACAATGAATAAAGAAGATATTTTGTCAGCAACTGGTGGTTGGATAAAAATTTCTATAAAATTCAGCGGAGTTTGTGTGTATTGTAAAAAGAGATTAAGTTCCGGAGAATATGGGTATTGGTCTAAGGGTTCTAAATCAATCCTTCATGAATCTTGCTATGATTCATTGCTATCCCCTTCTTCTGCTAATGGGGAATCATCTTCAGATAACTCAGGTTCGATGACTTTGGACGGGGCTATAAACAAAAACATTGGCCTACAAAAAAAAGATGGCAACACTGAGAATAATACCGACCATGTAGATTTGGGCAGTCGTATTGGCGATAGGAGCAGTAGTGGTATCAACAGCAACATCCTTGGCGGAAAAAGGGAGAAAAAGGTAAAGTGCTTTATTTGTAATAGTTATGTGGATTTTAATAATGAATTAGTCATATCACTATTAAAATTGAGTGAAGGGTATAATAGTAATTCTGATATACTTTACTGCTTTGATTGCCTTGAGAACATCAGTAACGATTCATATGAGAATTATGAAAGAAGATTTGTGAATGCATTTATGGATTTTAAGTAAATGATTTTTTGGTGTTTTAATTTTTTTCTCAATTCGAAACTAGAAAAACAAAAAAATAAAACAAAAGATTAAATGCCATACAATTTGTCAAAACTTTGAGTTATTTGTCAAGTGAATATGAGTTTATTGTAAGTAAAACCTGGATAGAAAAAACACAAAAATTGCAAAAATTGCAAAATAACAATGACTCCTCAAAAGCTGAAATAGATTTTGTAAAGATGGAAATAGAAGCATTGGAATCAATGTATGATAATTATAATAACAGTCAGAGTTACTTTAGGCGAGCGCAAGGCGGCAGAAATGGCCTGCGTGAAGTACATGACAAAACATAAGATTAACTAACTAACTAACTAACTAACTAACTAAACTGTGTCATGATTTTTTTAATTGTGATAAAAATCTGATGTTTATCGCAAAGTCTATATTAAATAATATCGGGGATAAAAAATATATTATATGCATGAGGAAAAACTAAAACAATTTTATGAGCGTAAATTAACTGCGGAAGCTGGTGGTGGCGAAGATAAAATTGATTCCCAGCATTCTAAGGGCAAATTAACAGCTCGTGAAAGAATAAACCTTTTATTGGATTCTAACTCTTTTACCGAACTTGATAAATTTGTAACTCATCGAAATGATGATCCAGAGCTGAAAAAATTTTATGGAGATGGACTGATTACCGGTTTTGGTTCTGTCAATGGTAGGCAGGTATTTGTGTATGTTTATGATTTTACTGTTTTAGGTGGATCATTAGGGGAAATGGCGGGAAAGAAGGTATCAAAAGTTATGAGCCATGCTATGAAAGTTGGATGTCCTGTTATTGGCATTTTGGATTCTGGAGGGGCTCGAATTCAGGAGGGTGTATCTAGTTTGGATGGTTATGGTGATATTTTTCTAAAAAATGCCCTTGCATCAGGTGTTGTACCTCAAATAACCGCTAGCATAGGACCCTGTGCCGGAGGTGCAGTTTATTCTCCTGCTATGACTGATTTTGTTATAATGGTTGAA